>CALFHF010000038.1 GCA_937875855.1 uncultured Flavobacteriales bacterium | reverse complement strand
TAGCCAAAATGTCGACCAGCTTTTTCAACAGTGACTGCCAAAAATTTCTTTGCTGATATCAGACATTTTGAAAGAGTGAGGGTTCTCTATACTGATTTTAAAGAATTCACCAATTTCTCGGAGTATTATCACTGCACAAGAAATACTGTAGGAATTGAACATCTGTTTCAAGACGTTCGATTAGATTATTCTCGACCATGGTCTTGAGAAAATTAAAACCATATGTGATACATAGATGTCCGTTGGAGGATTAGAAAATTCAAGTATAGATAGCACCATAAATGCGGTTAGGACCGGCCATGCTTTTCAGACATTTATTCGAGTATACAAGAAAATAAGAGAGGCAGATGGACAACCAGGTTTAGGTATGCGAGTAGGATTGCACACAGGACCTGTGGCAGCTGGTTTAGTAGGACAGGCTAAATCTCAGTATGACATTTCGGACGATACAGTGAACATTGCTTCACGTATGCAATATCATAGCGAAACAGGAAAAGTTAACATGAGTAAAACCACCTTTAGCCTTATTGAACGCTCAACTGATTTTTAATTTGAAGCGAGAGATGCAGTTCAGGTGAAAGGAAAAGCGTTTACTTCCTAAATAATCCAGGAAATCAATCTACTCCTGATTATCTTTCGCTTACTCAAGCTATCTGATAAACGTTAGCTAGGATTTAAGATTAAGCCTTGCTTGGCTTCTTCTTGAAATTCCTTCCCTGGCCATTTCCTTTGGAACCATTTCGACTGTGACTTGAAGAAATTTTTCGAGTAGGATCCCAACTAGGACTCTCACCTATTTCAGGAGGAGTTGGCATTTTACGAATCTCCATTTCTATCAATTCCTCTATTGCTTTGAACTTCCTCTGTTCTTCTTGATTGACCAATGTAATCGCAATTCCAGTAGAAGAGGCACGTGCTGTCCTGCCTACGCGGTGTACATAGTCCTCGGCATCATTAGGCACTTCATAATTAATGACGAGTTCTATCTCCTTTATATCAATACCACGAGCCATGATGTCTGTTGCCACTAGCACGTTAAGTCTCTTAGCCCTGAATTGTCTTAAAACTTCTTCTCGTTGATCTTGGTCCAAATCTGAGCTGATTCCCGCAGCGTTCAACCCTTGTTTTTTGAGCTTACGCGCTAATTGGCTCACGGTACTCTTTCTTGAAGCGAAGACGATCACACTTTTCAAATCTCTTCCCTTGAGCAGATGTGCAATGATTTCTTCCTTCATCTTGTCATAACAGAGGTATACAATCTGCATGACTCCTTCAGCCGGCTTAGAGATGGCTATACTTATCTCTGCAGGGTCTACGAGAAGTTCTTTGGCTAGGTCACGGATTTTAGGAGGCATCGTAGCGGAGAACAAGAGATTCTGTCTTTTATCAGGAAGATGACTGATAATCTGAGCTATGTCATCAGAGAATCCCATATCAAGCATTCTGTCTGCTTCATCTAGAATGAGACATTCTAAATTTGCTAATGCCGCATATCCCATACTCAGGTGAGATTTCATCCTTCCAGGAGTAGCTATTATAAAGTCTGCTCCATCTTTCAATGCTTTTTTCTCACGGTCGAAATCACTTCCATCACCACCGCCATATACAGCAAGCGAGGTGCAATTCGTGAAATAAGAGAACCCTTGAAGTTCATTGTCAATCTGAATGGCTAACTCTCGTGTAGGTACAATTATGAGTGCTCTGATGCCTTCTTTGGCAGGATTACTCATGATTTTATGAAGAATAGGGATCAGGAATGCGGCCGTTTTTCCTGTGCCTGTTTGTGCACATGCAATCATGTCTCTTCCTGCCATGATCAGAGGAATAGCGAATTCTTGTACAGGTGTTGCTTCTTTAAAGCCCATAGAGTCAAGGCTTTCAAGTATGGTGGAGTCTAATCCGAGTTCAGTGAATTTCAATATCAGTAATTAAGATCCCAAATGTACATCTATATGCGGAGGGATACATCTAAGCATTATCTTTGCGCCCTTTCTTAATCATGATTTTCCTTATTTCCCCAGCAAAAAAATTAGAAAATATGGGTTGGAAGGCCGCTGTACCGGTCTCCCAGCCTAGATTCTTGGACGATTCTGAATACTTGGTCGAGAAGCTCAGAAAGAAGTCAGCACGCAGCCTCTCTAAGATGATGTCTATCTCAGCTGATCTTGCTGATCTTAACGTTGAGCGATTTAATCAATGGAATCCAGTTCACGATAAGGAAAATTCTACTCAAGCGATGCTCCTCTTTCAGGGGGATGTTTATAAAGGTCTTGGAGCTGATGATTTCAAGAAAAAGGAAGCAGCCTTCGCCCAAGCTCATCTGCGTATTCTCTCTGGACTATACGGTGTGCTCAGACCATTTGATGCCATTATGCCTTATCGCTTAGAAATGGGGTCTGATTTCAAAGTCACCGAGGCAAAAAAAAATCTGTATGCCTATTGGGGAGATACCATACAGAAGAGCATTTTGGCTGATGCAACCGAGCTAGACAAGGACACCATAGTTAATCTTGCCTCTAATGAATACAGCAGAGCTGCCAAGCTAAATAAGACTGGATTACGTGTCATAGAAGTCGATTTTAAAGACATGCATAAGGGAGAGTATAAAATGATCTCTTTCTTTGCAAAAAAAGCGCGAGGGCTTATGGCTCGTTACGCCATTAAAAACTTAATCAATGAAGCGGAAGACTTGAAAGGTTTTGACCTGGAGGGGTATCACTTCAACGCAAGATTCTCAAAAGGAGATAAATGGGTATTTACCCGTGAACAACAATTCAAAAACAACACATGAACAAGATAGGAATCGGATTGGCCGCTCTCATGCTGGCAATTTTAGTAGTGACATGCAGCTCTTCCTCTGACACTGTCATAAAAAAAGTAGAGAAGATGGATAATCAAAAGGACTCATTAAGCTATGCCTTAGGAGTATTGATGGGGGGTAACCTTGCAGGAAAGGAAGTAGATATAGATGAAGCGACTTTCGCTGCTGCATTCGGTGCTACAGTGAGAGGTGAAGACCTCTTGTTGGACCAAGAAGGTGCTAACCAAATCGTACAAGATTTCTTCCAAAAGGAATCTGTAAAAGAAGGGGCTCTTGCGAAAGAAGAAGGAATAAATTTCCTTGCTGATAACGCTAAACGTTCTGAAGTAACTACCACTGCAAGCGGACTTCAGTATGAAGTGCTTCAGGCTGGTGAAGGAGCTCAGCCTCTTGCTACTGATGAGGTGACAGTGCATTACACAGGTAAACTTCTTGACGGAACTGTATTCGATAGCTCTGTAGATCGTGGCGAACCAGCTACATTCCCATTGAACAGGGTAATCAGAGGATGGACTGAAGGAGTTCAATTGATGAAAGTAGGAGCGAAGTATCGTTTCTATATACCTTCTGATCTTGCTTATGGTGATCAAGGAGCTGGAGCTGACATCAAGCCAGGAAGCACCCTCATCTATGATGTGGAGCTCATTAAGATAGGTAACTAATACCTATGGATCCTGTGAAGAAAGAGCTCCATGCTTGTGGAAAGCTGCTCGTCACGGGTGAATATCTGATATTAAGAGGGGCCAGGGGACTGGCCCTTCCTACGTCTAAGGGTCAGCATTTCAAGGCTAGTTCACGTCAGGAAAAAGGATTTTCTTGGACTAGCCTAGATCATCTTGGAAAGAACTGGTTCAAGGCAGATTTAAATGCCAATTTCGATTTTATTGGCTCTCCAAGCAATGCTGATATTGGTCAACGTCTGCAATCCATCTTAAAAGCGGCTATTTCTTTAAACGATGATATTCTTCATTCAAAAGGTGGCTTCGATATCGAAACACGCTTAGAATTTCCTCGTGACTGGGGATTGGGTTCGAGCAGCACACTCATCTATGCCCTGGCTTCTTGGTTTAACGTAGATGCTTTAGAGCTTTCAGAACGAAGTCTTGGTGGAAGCGGATATGATGTGGCAGTCTCTATGCATGACACTCCTATCATATATCAGCGTGGAACACATGGAATAGAGCATAAATCTATTGCATTCAATCCTACGTTTCAGGATAATCTCTTCTTCATTCATCTTGGTCAAAAGCAGGACAGTAGAAAAGAAGTGGCCGATTTCAAGTCGATAGAAGTGACTCCATCGCAGATTACTCAGATGGATGCCATTACTAATGAGGTCGCCACAACTAATAAGCTAGAGCGCTTTGAAGAGCTTATTAAGCTGCATGAAGTTCTGATGGAAGGAATTCTGGGCCGCGAATCAGCCAGCTCACGTTTCTGTGAATATAAGGCTGGTGTGGTAAAGTATCTCGGAGGATGGGGAGGTGATTTCCTACTAGCCACTGGAGCGCAAGGTGACTTGGAATTTTTCAGATCTCATGGATTGAAAATCATCATACCTTATGCTGACATGATTAAGCAATAATCAGCCAATTGAAACAGAACAGAGGATGAACGAGATTAAGCCTGAAAAATGGAGAGCACCTTCTAACATTGCCCTGGTAAAATACTGGGGTAAGCATGGCGTACAATTACCCATGAATCCGAGTATCAGTTTTACCTTGGATAAAGCTTACACAGAAACTGAGGTTCTCTTTCTTCCTGATGGAGAACGTAACATTGACTTTCTTTTTGAAGGCAAAGAAAAACATGGCTTCTTGCCTAAACTTCAGCAATTCTTAGTCCGTATTGAACCGTATTGCCCTTGGCTTTCGAGATATAGCTTGGAGATTTCTACTTCGAACAGTTTTCCGCATTCTTCTGGAATTGCTTCCTCAGCGTCTGGAATGGCAGCTCTATCACTATGCATCACTGCTTTTGAAGCGAAAATGGAAGGAACACTGCATGACTTAAACAAAGCTTCCACATTGGCCCGCTTAGGATCTGGGAGCGCATGTAGGTCACTGAGAGGTGGTTTCAACCTCTGGGGAGCATGTCCTGACGTTTCTCCTTCAAGCGATGAATATGCAGTGAATCTAGCTCAGGTGCACCCAGATTTTCTTGAGCTTCAAGATACTATTCTCTTGGTTGACAAAGGAGAAAAGAAAGTTTCGAGCAGCCTTGGACATAAACTCATGGACGGGCATCCATATGCAGGACAGCGTTTTTTGCAAGCGAAAAGCAATACGAGTAACCTCCTGAAAATCCTTAAAATGGGAGATTTCATGGCTCTAGCTGAGCTGATGGAACAAGAAGCTCTTGCGCTGCATGCCATGATGATGACGAGTTCACCTCATTTCATGCTTTTTATGCCCAGTAGCATAGCCATTATACGTAGAGTCATGGAATTAAGGGCTGAAGGACTGCATATTTCATTCACAGTGGATGCTGGAGCTAACATTCATTTGATCTATCCCAAGGTGTTTTCCACAGAGATTATGGAAATCGTGCAGCATGAGCTACTGGTATATTGTCATGCAGGTGCCTACCTTTGCGACAGAGTAGGTCAAGGACCTATAGATTTGAACACGTAAAATGCTCAAAGAAGCCTTATATACTGGAAAAATACTCCTTTTTGGGGAATATGGAATCATACAAGACAGTATGGGTCTTTCCATTCCTTACGACCCATATTCGGGTAGCCTGAAGTTCGAATCTGACCAAAAAGAGATTTCTGATCAGTCAAATTCAGAATTAATCAAGTTCCTTGGATTCTTAAAATTGGAGAAAAATGCGTTAGTAAAGCGATTTGATTTAGCTCGTTTTGAAAAGGACCTTAATGCTGGAATGTATTTCGATAGCAGTATTCCTCAAGGATTTGGCGTGGGTAGTTCAGGCGCTATCGTAGCTGCTGTATATGATCATTATGCCTTGAACCCTATTCCAGCTGATGGTAACTTGAAAAGCAGCCAGCTGAAGAAATTGAAAAATACGTTGGGAGAAATGGAATCCTACTTCCATGGAAAGAGTTCAGGTCTTGATCCATTGATCTGCTATCTGAAACTACCTATTCTCATCAAGTCGAAGAACAGCATGGGAACCGTAGGTCTCCCAAGCCAAGGGGATGGAAAAGGTGCCATATTCCTATTGAACACAGGAATGACAGGCAAAACTCAACCACTCGTGAATCATTTCATGGAACGTTGTAAAGAAGAAGGGTTCCGTAACATGCTGAAGAAGGAATTCAAGAAGTATAACGATGCGGCAATTGAAGCCTATTTGAATAAGGATCTTTCTCCTTTGCTCGATAATGTAAAGGAGCTTTCTAAGGTGTTATTAGCTCATTTCAAGCCCATGATTCCTAGCGTTTTCCATAAACTGTGGAAAGAGGGAATAGACAGTAATGCATACTATCTTAAGCTCTGCGGAAGTGGAGGAGGAGGATTCATACTTGGCTTCACTGCTGATTACGACAATGCATCAGAACTTTTGAAAGAGTACGAGCTGAATCGTATCCATACTTTCTAAGTTATGGGATTAGGCCTGCGCAGCCGAAGAACTCGCTATATCATATACAAGATATGGGCTTTGCTCTCCTTAGTGAGGTGGTATAGCATTCTCTTAATAGCCCTTGCGCTTTACCTCTCTGCCTTCTATCTTTTTAATTCCAATGTGCCTAAGCTTGAAGTACTCATGCGGCCTGGATTACACGGACAAATCATTGCCCTTTGTCTTTTCATTATGTCAGGGTTTATTATCAATGCCTTCTATGATTTAGAAAAAGACATGATTAATAGGCCCAATAAGACCTATATCGAAAAGCATATTTCTCGTTCGTTTAGCTTGAACTGTTATTTCGCATTCAACACCATCGCTGGAGTCATCAGCTTGCTAGTCAGCTGGAAGGTATTTCTTATCAATGTCCTTTTCAGCGTGGTGCTTTGGGCCTATTCGCATAAGATTCAGCATAAACGATTCTTCGGGGAGATGGGAGCTGCATTGCTCACGGTGGCTCCTTTCATCAGCCTCGCTGTTTTTTATAATAATGTAACGTGGAAGATGCTCGAATTCGTAGCGCTTATCTTCATCGTACTTATTGAGCGTGAAGTGCTCAAAAAGATTATTGGAGTAAAGGGAGATTTCGTACTTGGAAACCGGAGTATTCCCATAGAATATGGAGAGCGTAAAGCGAGTATTGCAGTCATACTTTTGTCCTTAACAAGCATCGCTCAAATCTTCTTTTTCTTGCGTTTCGTGAACAGCGGAATGCCTGCCATAAGTGCGTACTTGATGATATTCTTGCAAGCTGCAGCTATATTGGCGGTCTATTGGAAAAAGGACTATAAGAATGCAGATAGACTGATGAAAGCCATCATTATTTGGATGGTATTGAGCATTCCTTTTATCTAATCTATTGAACCATGAAAATCTCTGTAGAGCTGAGTATGTATCCGCTAAATGAAGACTATAAACCTTCTATCACGGCTTTCATAAAAAGGCTGCGCACGTATTCAGAAGTTCGCATAGAAACAAGCGGAATGAGCAGTCAGATTTATGGTGAATATGATCTGGTCATGGCCATGATTCAGACTGAATTTAGGACTGTTTTTGAAGGCAATGACAAAGTATCTATGGTCATGAAAATGGTCAATGGTGACCTCTCAGGTCCTATAAAGTTCTAGCTCATTCAAAGATAATCTTACGGGCAGGGCCATCGTTCTCCACGCTAATCAAGAAGTTCTTTTTTCCTGGAATCAGGACCATTCCTTTAATCGGATATGGAAGGAAGGCGCCATATTGATCCGCATTCTTGAAGACTGATTTTCCTTGATTAATTAGCACATTTCCTTGGCCTGCATCATAACGTGTAGTCTCGTTTTCTATGTCATAGATACCCCCCGCAGCAATGATGTCAGGCATTCCGTCAGCATTCATGTCTCTGATAACAAGGGTTAGGAGAGGCCCATACTGCGCAGTCATAGGAAGTCTATGTTTTGTGAAGGCACCTTTCCCATCATTCTCGAAGTAACAACTAGCCATCTCAACGGCTTGTAGATGATGCATTTTTCCCAAAGCCTCTTTTCCATACAACTGCTCCAGGCTTGATTCGCTGAATGCTTTGAACGTTGGAAATTTTTGCGTCAATGAAGGAACTTGCTCTGAAGAACAATCACGCCCTCGAACAGGAATTTCCTTGCCGTGGCTATGTTTAGAGAGCAACACGTCATGCGTGCTATTTCCGTCTACATCTCCTTCATACAGCTCTAAAGGATGATCAGGGCTTGCATGGAATTTATTATTCAGGCCTAAGTTTCCACAGATGAGGTCCTGATCTCCGTCTCCATCCATGTCATTAATAGCAAGGCTGTACCACCATCCACTGGCCTCCGGGATTTCTTTTTTCTCGGTCAATTTTCCTTCGCGATTGTAGAATATTGTAGGTGACATCCATTCACCTAGGACTACTAAATCCACCTTTCCATCTCCATCCATATCAGCGAATTCAGAGGCTGTCACTAGGCCTACTTTTATTAAGTCTGCATGTTGTGATGCGCTAATGTCTTTGAATTGCCCTTTGTTGTTCTCAAGAAGATAGGATCGTGGAATAGCGCCATACACGCCAGGAATTTGACGTCCACCAATGAAAAGATCCAAATCGCCATCACCATCTATATCTCCAGCCGCAGCGCTCATTCCTGGCACATCAAGACCGCTGAGCCCTCTGCTTAGCGTTAAGGTTCCGTCTCCTTGATTCTCATATAATCTCAACGGATAATAGCTCTGATCAGGCATCATGTCATTTCCTCCTGAACATACAAGTAGATCCATGTCTCCATCTCCATCAGAATCAAAAAACAAAGCTCCTATATCCTCATGATTTGCATAATCAGTCCACAGACTAAAATTAATGGGCTTAAAACTTCCATCGCGCTGCTGAATCATAGTTTTAGAGGCTTGATTTCTAGCTGATCCTATGAAGATGTCTTCTAGTCCATCACCATTCAAATCAGCTGCCGCAATGCACGGGCCTAATGCGCTCATCTTCTGTGGTATCAAGCGCTCCATGAGATAATCATCATAGGAATTTTCCTTATGCTGAGTGAGCTGAGGGTAGAATTCTTGAACGCTTACTGCTTTTATTTCTTGGTATGGAAAAGCACTTTTCACTTTCTCTAGTTGAGCATAATCTAGTTCAAGATAACTAAGTGAATCATTCAAGTTAAGACTACTCTTCAGCCCATCAGGCCAATAAATTTCTAGGCGTATATCTGTCGTGCATGGAATCGCAAAGTGGGCAAGATTCCCTCGAGAAGATTGAAAACCACGAGTAGGATAGAGGCTGAAGAACTGTTTCTCATTAGCACAGGAAAGCACTAGTTGAGCGCCCACACTGAATGTATTTTTAGGTGCATTTTTCAATGATATACTTACTCCTTTTGCGCTACTGGTGTTCTCATATATAGATGCAGGCTCATCCATATTATTCATGACAATATCCAAGTCTCCATCTTGATCTAAATCTGCATAAGCAGCTCCATTGCTGGTGTGCGGCAATCCCAGGCCCCATGCTTTCGATTGATCTTTGAAGGTGCCGTCTTTGGCATTTTGATACACCACATTTGAAATTTTCGCTGATGGCCATGCAGACATCACTTCGTCAAAGCTCATAGCCTGACCTGACTTGAAGCGCTGTTCTATGGCCAACTTATAGTCCCGATCATTCACATCATGCTTGATTCCATTTGTGACAAGGATGTCCTTCCACCCGTCATTGTCAAAGTCAGCTAAGAGACTTGACCAACTCCAATCAGTACCTGCAACCCCAGCCAGTTGAGCTACTTCACTATACGTTCCATTACCTCTATTCATCTGTAGCATGTTGGACATGTATTGATGATTATAGCCGATGTCAACCATGCTCCAGAAGTCAGCAGTGCGCATGGCTGCCATGTTTTGCTTGCTGCGCTCATGTTCTGAAGGGGTCATGTCTAAAACCATGAGATCTGATAGCCCATCATTATTCAGGTCAGCATAATCAGAACCCATGCTATATTGGGAAGTATGTTTGAGGTGATTTTTTAATGACTCTTTGAACTTACCTTTTCCTTGATTGATATACAATAGATCGCCTTCTCTGAAGTCATTGCATACATACACATCAGGAAGTCCGTCTGAATTAAAATCCCCTATGGATGCACTAAGTCCCCAGCATTGATTTAGAATTCCAGCTTTTTCAGTGATGTCTGCAAAGCTGCTTCCTTTATTTTCAAAAAAACGGTCGCTTAGCAAGGGGTCAACTTTTTCTTGGCGATTCCAATGCTCTTCCATCTCTGTATTTACACGGGATAGATGATTTACGAGGTACATATCTAAGTCACCGTCCTGATCCTGATCAAAGAAATATGCTTGAGTGCTGAATCCTTCATGAGCTAATCCCCATTTCATGGCTTCTTCTGTAAAGTGACCTGTGCCGTCATTGATATACAAGCAATTCCTTCGGGAAATGGGGTCTGAGCGTGATGCGCTCTTGCATACATAGATGTCCAAGTCACCATCACCTTCAATGTCAATCATACTTACCCCAGTGCTCCAACCCATGTCCTTGCTAAGGCCCGCTTCGGAGGTGATGTCCTTGAATTTTAAAGCGCCAGTATTCTTGTATAATCGATCTGTCACTTGATTTCCCCCAAAGAAAATATCCTCTAGTCCATCCCCATCTACATCACCTATGGCAATACCACCACCATTGTACATGTAGATGTATTTTAGGTAATTGTTATCAGGGTCTTCAGTAATGGTATTGCTAAAATCTATGCCTGTTTCGGAAGGTTGAAGCTCTTTGAAGAGGGTATTCTCTGTGACAGGCACAGCATTGTCATCTCCTGTATCATCATGATTGTCAGATGATTGACATGCAGAGAGTAGGAGGCAAGCTGATAAAAGGAGAAGAAAGTGAAGCTTCATGTAAGGATCTACAGATTACAGGTTAAATGTAGGAAATTGTATTACCTTCGCAGTCCAAAACATCGCGGGTTACGTCCCGAAGATGCGGCAGTTGCTCAACTGATGAGCACAAGAAAGAACATATCGCGGGGTGGAGCAGTTGGTAGCTCATCGGGCTCATAACCCGAGGGTCGTTGGTTCGAGTCCAACCCCCGCTACAAGTAAAATGGTCAAGCTGAAAAGCTTGACCATTTTTATTTTCATCAGCATGAGCCAAGTGAAGCATGAGTGATTGCGGATGTCTTTAGTTGGTTGAATCACATTGTTATGTGATTGATAGATTAGTCACAAGCTGATATTTTGTTTCATGACTGACAGGTCTGACAATTGCCTGAATAGTTCGCAATCTATACATCACATCTAAATTGACTTCATTGCTAGCACATTTGATAGAGTAATGAGTTATTCTGCTTTGTATATGCAAAGCTTTCTTTTCATCCGTACCTTCACCACGTGAGCCATAAATCAGGATTTGTAAATATCATAGGGAGCCCCAATGTGGGGAAGTCCACCCTCATGAATGCCCTAGTGGGTGAACGTCTATCTATTATCACTTCTAAGGCCCAGACAACACGTCACAGGATCTTCGGGATAGTGAATGGTATAGATTATCAGATTGTCTATTCAGACACGCCTGGGCTCGTAAATGCAGCGTATAAGCTTCATGAACACATGATGAGCTACGTGCATACTGCCTTGAAGGATGCTGATATCCTGCTTTTCATTACGGATGGTAAGGAGAAAGTCACCAATCATGCTGAAACCTTGGCAACTATTCAGAAGATGGATCATCTTCCCATCTTACTCTTGATCAATAAGATAGACCTGATGAACCAGGAACAGGTGATGAAGAAAATTGAATATTGGAAAGCACAAGTTCCTCAGGCTGAGGTTATTCCTGTTAGTGCCCTGCATAAGTTCAATATGGAGTCGGTATATGAGAGGATTTTAGAGCTACTACCTGAAGGGCCAGCGTACTTTGATAAGGATCAACTTACGGATAGACCCATGCGCTTCTTTATGGCTGAGATGATTAGAGAGAAAATCTTCTTGAATTACGAAAAGGAAATTCCCTACAGCACTGAAGTGGTCATAGAATCCTATACCGAAGAAGGAAATTTATTGAGAATACGCGCACTCATTATGGTAGAGCGCGAAAGCCAGAAAAACATCGTCATAGGAAAGGGGGGAAGTATGCTCAAAATTGTAGGCACTGCAGCCCGAAAGGACATGGAACAATTCTCAGAGAAAAAGGTATTCCTCGAAATGTTCGTCAAAGTGGATCCCGCCTGGAGATCGAAAGAAAATCGATTGAAGTTCTACGGATATTCCGAATAGGTCAAGCAGACCTAACGAATCATCAGATCACTTCTATCAACCTCGAAACTATATGGGTTGAGATGAAAAACATCA
>CALFHF010000037.1 GCA_937875855.1 uncultured Flavobacteriales bacterium | reverse complement strand
CAAGGTCGCTGTATTTGTAATCCTTCTTACTTCTTAATGGAGTGTTCAATATCTTGGTCATGATGGAATCGCGTTGCCCATCATTGAGCCAAACATCTTCAGCTACCTGCACATCAAATCCTTCTTTTTGAGTTTTTCGATAGAGCTCTGGGTTCAGTTTTCCATTAGTCAAGGTACTCGTATAAAAAGGAATCCAAGGCATGAGTCCAGCCTGGTGAGTAAGGATATCTCGCAGTACTAAATCCTTGTATACCGAGCTATCAGGAATCTGAGGAAGATAGGTTCCGAGGGTCTTCGTGATATCTACCAATCCATCATCAACCATAGCCATAATGGCTGTGGCAGAAGAGACCACTTTAGTAATAGATGCAAGGTCGTACACATCTGAAGTCTCCGTCATACGCTTGTTATCATAGGTATGCGCCCCAAAGGCCTTCTCATAAATAATATTCCCTTTCTTAGCCACCAAGACTACACAACCAGGATACGCTCCTGCTTTGATCCCTTCCATCGCGATACTGTCTATCTCGGCCAAGTCCTTGCTCGCAATTCCCAATTCCTCAGGCAAGGCCCCCATGAGTTTTCCGTTCTGCACTCGCATTCCTTCACTTACTCTGTAATGACCAGATATACTCACCGGGAGTTTTCCGTTGATGTCATTGACACCCATAATCGCTTCTGCAGTTTTCTTTCTGCTGATTGCATTGTCCTCGTATGAGATGATTAGGGTATTGATATTCTCAAACGTGTCAAAGGCCTCTAATGCATATGGATTTCCAAAGTGACAGAGGATTACTTTATGATTTTTAGCAAGGGCTTTGACAAATTCTATGGTCTGATCATCCAATCCGAAATTTCCTTTTGGATTTCTGCTCAAATCATGAATCCCCACGATGACAGTTTTATAGTCTTTTAACGACTGCATCACTTGACTTTTCTTCTCTCCACTAGGTACTACTTTAACCGCTTCGGCCTTAGTAAGGCCATGCAGCTCGAGGGCTTTATGGAAGCTATTCTCTAGGTAATCTCCAATAGCTAGATATGCTACATCAGGCGCTTGTGTCAAGGTTAGTGGAACGAGGACACTGTCGTTCTTTAACATGGTGATCGAACGTTCGTAAAGCAATTCATTGAGGCGCGCTGAATAACTTGTATTTAGATCTTCATTCAGATTCTCTTTAGAAATGGGCTTGTATTTATCTAGTCCTTCCCATTTCTTGGCCAATAAAATCCTGCGGCAATGTTCCCTAATTATATCCTCAGACAAGGTGCCTTCGGCAATGGCATCTTTAATCAATTTCACTGCTGTAGGAACATCCTCAGGAAAAAGCAGAATGTCATTTCCCGCCAAAAGCGCTTTCAATTCTACTTCTCCTGGCTTCCAATACGAAGCCACTCCTTTCATATTCAAGGCATCAGTAAAGGCAAGTCCTTTAAATCTCAGCTCGTCTCTAAGCAGTCCAGTGACCACTTTAGGCGAGAGCGTAGATGCTAGATTCTTGGTCGAATCCAATGCGGGGATATAGAGATGCGCTACCATCACCGAGCTTAATCCACGGTTCATCATTTGCCTAAAAGGGAAAAGCTCTATACTATCCAAGCGAGCCATATCATGATCTATCACGGGCAGAGAGAGATGCGAATCTGAATCCGTGTCTCCATGACCTGGGAAGTGCTTTGCATTGGCCATGACACCTTCACTTTGCATGCCGCGCATGTAGGCAGTACCTTTCTTTGCCACGTTCAATCTATCCTCACCAAAGGAACGATAGTTGATTACCGGGTTCATGGAATTGTTATTTACATCAACTACAGGGGCGAAATTTACGTGCATTCCCATGCGCTTGAACTGCTTGCCAATGTCCTTGCCCATCTCGTAAATAATGGTGTCATTTCTAATGGCACCTAGAGTCATTTGATATGGATAATGAACGGTGCTGTCTAATCTCATGGCAAGTCCCCATTCACCATCCATTCCTATCATAAGCGGAATTTTAGAAGAGGCTTGAAGACGATTACACATGTCGGCTTGACGCTGTGGACCACCTTGAAAGAAGATTAATCCTCCAATATGTTGGTCTTGAATCAGTTTCTTGAGTGCCACTTCATGATCTTGGCCTTTATTGCTGTATGCAGCTACCATAAAGAGCTGACCTATCTGTTCATCTATGGTCATTTTCCTCATCAAGGTATCGACCCAACTTTGATCCACTTGAAGAAACGCGGGACCTTCAAAGCTCTTGAGCATGGTGCCTTGAGCGTTAAATTGAACACTAATAATACTCGAAAAAAGAAGAGTCAGGAAGAGTTTGCTCATGTAAAGTTCTAAGCTTCTAAACTAAAGAACGAGCAAAGTCTTTGCCGTGGTATGCTGTTCTACTTGCAAACAGCGAATTGTGAAGCAAAAGATGGCATAAAAATCAGTCCATGGAGACCACGAAAGGAAGTGTACTTTCTCCCACACTGGTGTTCAATACGATGGAATAAAGACCTGCATTCAATCCGCTGCGATCAAGGATGATGCGTTGGAACCCATTGGCCAGATTAGTCCTAGAGATTGTCTTTACTTTTCTACCTCCTATGTCATAGATCTCCAAAGAGAGAACATTCGCTGTACCTAGGTCGAATTCTAAGAGCGAATTACTTACTACAGGATTAGGAAAAAGCTTTATCCCATGAGGATTTGAAGCATTCTCAACCAATGAGTTCGGTGTGAATGCTATCAAGGTCAAGGTCTCATTCCCGCTGTTAGCCACTCCCAGTACATCAATTTCCTGTGCATAAGAAATATCAGCTGGGCTAGAGAGTCCAGCGGTAGGAATGATTTCAGAACTGCTGAAGTCATTAGTGAACTTCGTGATGCGTGTTGGAGACCAAGAGCTCACGTAGAAATTTCCGTTTCCATCAATGTCTATTCCATCACAGTTCGTGAGCGTGGTGGTGGTCAGGGTGCTTACGCTGTAATCATATAAATCAAGGGCTTTGATGGGAGCACTAGCGCCCCAATTCACGAAGATCAAGCGACCATTCGCGGGATCATGGACGATACCATTAGGGGTAGAAACTGTATTCGTAACTACCGTTGTGATGACGGGAGCTGAGAGGTCAGAAACATTTATCTCAATGATCTTCTTGGCACTGAAATCGGTGACCCAAATCTTGTTATTCCCATCGCTTGCCATGCCATTCATGAAGCTTACCCCTGGAACTGTGACATTCATTACTTGAGCTCCTGTCGTTAGGTCATAGCCCTTGATAGTTGAGCTGTGAATAGCGAAAAGGGTGTTTCCCATGGCTTCCATTCCATAATTCGCAGCGCCTGTACCGAAGTAGGATAAGGTCCCATCATTGGCCTGAGCTATGATAGAATTTCCATTGGAGACCAACCAACGATTGTTCACATGGTCATATTCTGTGGCTTCTATTTGGGTGTAATATTGAGCCACAAGTCCTGATACTGAGATAGATAGCACCAGAGAGAGCATGAAAAGGCGGAGGGTTTGTTTGGTCATGGGATCACGAAGATGATCGATTTTCTTGAAACTCCCATGCACTAATGGTCAGAAAAGAGGGTAAAATCAGATTCCTGACTTAGGGTTTCGCCTTGAAATTATCAAGGCCATTGTCATCAAATTCTGTTTCATAGAAGGCCACATACTCCTCAAACTTCTCGTAAGCAGCCTCATCAGAAAGGCCTTTAGCTTCCATCTCCTTGACAGCATCTCTATTGGCTAAACGGAAAATCAGCTGATCCCAGAAATTCTCTTCTTCATATTCTGCTATCTGAGCTGTGTATTCTTCGCCCACTTTATCATTCAGCTCAAAGCTCTCTAATTCATCATCGTAGTTCACGATGTCAGATTTTCCGAAATCACGAGCATGGGAAAGGACTACTTGTTGTAAATCCTCTATGGTTTCATCAGTCCCTGATTCTCCGCCTTGAGCCATCCAACCTCCTAGAGCCACTAATTTCAAGAGCGTCTCATACTGTGCATCAGTCAACTCCATTTTTCCAATCTTTTCCATATCCATAGTCAATTTCTTTGGCTAAAGTATACTAATTAGCCTGTGATCCCTATCTAGTTTTTCCATACTGGAATGTGTCTTTTCCAAGACTCCTATCTGAACACTTCTAATCGCTCTGAATCCAGTCTCAAGAGAATGAAAATCATAGCGCTAAAGTTCAAGAAAGAAGATCCTCCATAGCTGAAAAATGGCAACGGAATTCCAATGACAGGAGCAAGTCCTATGGCCATTCCTACATTAATTAAAATGTGCATGAAAAATAAACCAAAACAATTCTTTAACATAAGTACAG
>CALFHF010000036.1 GCA_937875855.1 uncultured Flavobacteriales bacterium | reverse complement strand
ATCAAAGTCAACCCAACCGCATAAAACCCTTTCTGCCTTCTCTAGTGTCAAAAGTTCGTTGGCATACATCGTCATGAATGAAGCATCGAAGTTCTCAGTCAAGAAGAAAGCGTTCTCTGAATAAAAGCCATGCTTGATGCTGATTTCGCCTATGCATATATTGGGCAATGTATACACGAATACCGCAGGGCTTGGGTAATAATTTTCCTTGTCTTGTATAGATTCTTGGTGCTTTCTGTCTGTTTCTAAGCTTGAAGCTCTGTTGGCCAAAATCAAGGCTACGTCCTTTTCTTTTTCGTCCAACAAAGACAGCAGGCTCTCCGCAGCGATGAAGGCTAACTTGCTGAGTCCATCCATTTTGAAAAATTTAGGATGGCCTGGCTCTAGCCACTGATAAGCAGCTTTCAGGAATGCTAAAGCATCTTCATCTTGAGCTTCAAAGACTTTCTTTCCATTCACGTAAATGGTATCAGTGGTGACTCTGCAATAGGATTCTATGAAGTGCTTCTTGCTCATAGCACTGCCTTTTTTAAGATGATGGCCGCATTCACACCTCCAAATCCAGAAGCGGTTTTGAGAAAATAATTCAATGTAGATTTTCTCGGATATCGAATCACATTCAGTGCTCGCGTGACTCCTGATGTATGATAGCCTAATGATGCAAAGAGCATATTTCTATGCAGGCTATGCATTCCCACAATGCTCTCCACCAAGCCCGATGCACCCAGCGTATGCCCGAAATATCCTTTCAAACTATTCAGCGGAACTTCACCTAATCCCAAACGATTAAAGGCAATGGCTTCCATCTCGTCATTATAATTCGTGGCGGTCCCGTGCGCTGAGATGTAGTCAAGTCTATCGGTATCTAACTTTGCTTCTTTGACAGCAGAGACAATGCTGCGATATAATCCCTCACCTGTGCGTGAAGGCCCTGAGATGTGGTTCGCATCATTGCAGGATCCTGCTCCCAAAATTTCCACAGATTCTGGAGCAAGATTTTCCGCTTTGTTTGTCACTAAAACAGCTGCAGCTATTTCTCCAATATTAATTCCCAAACGCTCCTGATCATAGGGTTTACTTGGCTCATGACTCAAGGCTTGAAAGGAATTAAATCCACTTAAGATGAACTCCGTGACTAAATCTCCAGCGATGACGAAGACATGATCTACTTGACCTGAATCTATC
>CALFHF010000035.1 GCA_937875855.1 uncultured Flavobacteriales bacterium | reverse complement strand
ACATTATGGGAAATGGATTGCTTAATAAGTCTGCCATGAAGGTCAAAAATCCGGTAGGATATTGATTCTTCTCTGACTACGGAGCTTATGTTCAAAACACCTTGTGCAGGATTTGGAAAGAGTTTGAACTGTGCATCTTGAGCGCGTATTTCCTTTCCGGCAGCATTACTTCCTGACTTAGGAAACGCAGAGGTATTTATTTTTCTTGGTGTGCCGTACGTTGCTCTTACCCAAGCCTCTTGTCCTTGCTGAACATCGGTCGTATTGCGCACTTTAAGCGTGAACCATCCCTTTCCAGGCGTGGTCCAAATCTTTGTGAGATTTCCTGTTCCTGCAATGGAATCCAAGTGATTTTCTCCTGTTGCGTCTGCTAGGATAAGAGTCAAAGAAAGACTTGGGTCAGCTGGAAAAAGCTGGACACGCATCTTTCCTTTTCTATTGAAAATCTTACCCGCTGTTCGAGTGGCTAAAGAGTAATCAGGGAGTTCTCCTCCTTGACCCAGAGACGCTGCATGGGAATCACCCAAGTCATTTGCTAAATGCCATTCTTGTAATGTGGCAAAGCCCTTATTACCAAGATTTCCACTAATGCCAGCAGGCCCCCATATAGTGTATCCTCTGCGATAATTAGAGCCATCACATGGAGGTGACCAAATTTGCACCCAACCATCTTCGTTTACGTAAATGTCATCACTATTAGCTCCTGAATAATCATGAAGCTGTGTGCCTGGGGCGAAATTCGTTGGAATCCATGTCCCCTGCCAAGTAGACCATCCATCATTCACGCCTATTATGGCTTTCCCACTTCGCTCAATAATTAAGTGATCATTACTGCTATGTCTTACTATGTATGCGCCTTGTTTGAATTGCAATTTTTGATGACACCAGATGATATTTGCAATATCATCTCGTAATGGAAGTTCACTTTCCATATCAGGATGATTAGTGTATCTGTTAGGGCCATCCAGAACAAAAAGGTCTTCCATAAAAATGAGCGGAGAACCATCCACTGCCATGGCGATTGCATAGGCTGCAGCGTGACGAGGTTCATTGGGATCTACATGTCCACCAAGTTCGTTGGCTACATCCCAACCTGAATATCCTCCATTGGCATCTATAGTAGGTCTGAAAGTGTCGTGATTATTTACGAATGGAACAGTACGAAGCCTATTGCTCTGCTGGGAGCCTGGAATATTGGATAAATTATATCCACCTAAACCATAGACCATATCTCTGATGCTTCCGCGTAACCCGAAGTCAAATGTTCCTGCTCGGTTCTGAGTTGCGTTGGCCCAATTATCCATCTGGAAAGCGCTTCCCACATATTCACCCACAGCAAAGATGTCATCACCACCACTTGCAAATCCTGCATTGGACTGAACATTCCAAAGTAAATCTTCCACTATATCAGAAGGGAAATGCTTTACAGCATCAAAGCGATACCCATCGATGCCAGTCTGCTTTCTGAACCACACAAACCAATCTCTGGCCTGGGTTTTCATATAGTCAGGATCTTGGGTTGGATTGTAGCAATTTATACAACTGCTTTCACCATATGAATCACTCTCGTAAGCTATGTCTGGGCCCCAATACACACTATTGAGATCATCAGTGCAGCAGACGTGATTGGCATTGGGATAGAAGTTCTGATAGTTCTTTGGCCAACGTCCTTTTCTGTTTAAATAATTATACGCGGTATGATCTCCATAAGGAGTCTCGTAACACACGTACCTGAAGTTTTTAAATCCACTGGTAGCATTGTCATTGTAATTGGCCACTGCCACTGGGTCTTGTCCACCTGCACTGTTTGTATTGCCTGCATCAGTGGAGTGATTCAGGGTGATGTCTTGAATGACTTCAATCCCATTGGTATGCATGACAGCGATAAGTCTGAGTAGTTCATCTTTATCGCCCAAAGGAGTTTTAAGGTTTCCTTTTTGAAACTTATCTCCCAGGTCATAGAGGTCAAAAGGGGAGTAACCAACAGAGGCGGGGTTCGCATTTTTAAAACTGGGTGGAATCCATACCGCATCTATTCCCATGGACTTAAGTCTTGGGGCAAGCTCTACCAGATAATTGGCCCAGCCAGAAGGGTATTCAGTATTATAATAGTTCCAATAGAAGGCTTGAAGCACCACACGGTCATTCTGCTGAGCTTCTACTTTTCCAAAGCAAAGAAGTGAAGAGAAAAAGAAGAAGAAGAGGAGTCTGGAAGTATTCATGGGGCTACAAGTTATGGCTAGGCGCTTAAAGTCCTGCGTTAGTGTCACTACGCCACTAAGTTAAACAAGGTGGGCCTAAAAACAAATAACAAATAGATATACTGGTGTCAGGCCTTGAGAAGGCTGAGTTAGAAAAAGATTAATTCATGAAAAGACTTGAGAATAATACGAGAAGGTTGTAATTTTAAAGTAGCCCAAGCGGGTTTAAACCTTGGAAATCATGAATGTGCTTCAAGAAATACGTACTAGCACAGGAGTATTCAAACTGCGTTCTGATGGCATCATTGAGTCTTGTCCCAACGAGAACTTCAAAGGTAAGTTCATCATCATTGAAGCCAAGGAATTTGTGGGTGCCATGAAAGAACTATGTGAGGACGGGGCAAAGCCATTGCTTGCTCACATGGGCGATCATGAAATCACATGAGAAGCTCGAAAATATTTAATGGAGAAAATCTATGTGTCAGTGAGTGCTTTGGTAGGTTCCACATTTATCGCACGTATGATGGCTAATCTTTTAATGAATTTCGTGAAGCCGACTATTCCTATGAAGATGTTCGCTGATTCAGAAGCTGCAGTGCAATGGATAAAGAATAAGCGTGAAGAGCTTCATAAGAAGGAAGAACCCATCATTGTCATCATCCAAAGCGGGATCGCTGGCTAAGCAACAGAAATCTGGTGCGGGATTAGCATGGGTGCTGCTGAATGTAAAGGTTCCGTAGTTCGAGCTAGGACCACCTTTTATTACCCTTGCATTCAATGATATTTCATAGCATCCACTTCCATAGATGCTATTGACGCTCTGGTCATTGAAATAGGATTGTCCACTGGATGATGTTTCTGCTCTTTAAGTTTGTGGTCAACAGTATTTAGGCTAGAATTCTTTGGTCTAGGCTTTGCAAGGAGCTATATAAATCGACATACCTGAAGCTCATTTCAAAAACAAATTCTCTTTTTACCTTCAACCTTTCTATACCTAAAGTGTATCTACCAATAAATAGCTATGAATCGAGTTATCATTTTATTCTTCAGCCTGTCCGGGTTGATCTTATTGTCCTGTAACAGTGTGAAGGAGATAGAGTCACATGAGATGAATAGCGATGATCGTTGGGCCAAGGTAGATTCCTTGGAAGGGGAGGGCTTGTATCGTTCGGCCTGGGATATTACCCATGATATCTATTCAGAAGCCAAATCAAAAGGTGACTATCAGAGCCAATACAAGGCTTTGTGTTACCAGCTTAAGTATGCAAATGCAGTAGAGGATGAATCAGAGTTGGATGCTATCAAGAAACTAGAAGATTTAGCTGCCAATGCAGACATGCCATTGAAGGCCATAGCGCATAACATGACAGCAGAGGCCTATTGGACTTATTTCCAGAATCATCAGTGGGAAATCATGCAGCGTACGCCTACTCCTAGTGCAGAGGATGTTCCTTTCTGGGACCTTGCCCGCTTTGTAGATGCGTGTGACCATCATTTTCATTCAAGTATGGATGATCCAGCTAGCTTAAAACAAGCGAAAATAGCAGAGATTGCTCCTGAACTGCTGGTGAGCATGGAGAACAGCGACTTGCGGCCTACACTCTATGAAATGCTTGCGTTCAAGGCTTTACAATTCTATCAGAACAAGAATTCAGGGCTTACTCATCCGAAGGATTTCTTTCGCATAGATAAAACTTGGTTTTACAGCTCAGGAGAAGAGTTTGCAAAGCATGAAGTTTCAGAAAGTGATACGCTTTCCTTCATTTACAGGTCCATCAAGATTTATCAGGAACTGTTGAATATTCAGGAAGAGGGATCAGATGCCTGGCTGTCCACAAATCTAGAGCGATTGCTTTTTGTCAGTTCAAACAGCTCAGTAGAAGGAAAGAAAGGAGAGGTGGATGATGTGTTTTTTTTCGAGGCATTAAAGAAGGCACAAGAGCAGGGCTCTGCGTCAAGCATGATGGCCGAGTATGGATATGAGCAAGCCAGACTTTATTCTACCGCAGCTGCGCGTTATGAAGAAGGGAAAGAGGAGGACAAAAAAGGACATTTTTCCAAAGCTGAAAAACTCTGTGAGGCTATTATTCTAGACTATCCAGAGAGTCGCGGAGCCAAGATGGCCGCCCATCTTAAAACTGAAATAGTACAACGGTCATTACAAGTCCATAGCGAAGAGATTATTCTTCCCTCGAAGGCAGGATTAGCCAAAGTGAATTATCGCAACATAGATAAAGTATGGATGCGCATAGTAACTCTTCCTAAGGACTTCTTAGAAGGAGAGAATTACGATCAAGAACTCTATTTGAGAGAGTTGTGCAAGCTTAACGTAGTCAAAGAATGGTGCGTAGAATTACCTGAATCAGCGGATCATCAGGAACATTCTATAGAGACTATCATTCCTGCCTTGCCAACAGGTTATTATGCCGTTATTTCCTCAGCCGGTGAGGACTTTAAGAATAAAGAAGCAAGGGCGCACAGCAGCATATGGGTCACACACATAGGATACGAAGAGATCATTAGACCTGAAGGAGGAATGCTAGTTCGCCTCAGAAATAGGAATCTGGGAACGCCTTTGGTCAATGCTGAAGTTGTCCATTTCTTCTCGGAGTTTAATCAGCAAACACGAAAGCAAGTTCGAAGAGAGTTTAAGCGATATAGAACCGATGAAAATGGAGAAGTAGTCATTCAATATTCCACGGAAGGAAATCGCTATAACCAAGACTATTTAGAACTCTATTGGAATAAAGAATTCTATTCTACTGGAATTTATTCTAGACCTCCGCTTCAGGAAGTCTCTACCTATCAGAGCACTTCGATCTTC
>CALFHF010000034.1 GCA_937875855.1 uncultured Flavobacteriales bacterium | reverse complement strand
AAGAATCTATAGAAACATCAATAGCTTCAACTTCCAAGGAAGTTTTGAGGGCTGGATGAAGAGAATCTTGATTAACCATTGTCTTAATGGAATCAAGAAGAAGAACCCTCTCAAGAATAGCTCTGACATTACTGAGTTAAGGACTGAGGAAGCGGGAATAGCAGTAGATGCAATAGATGGTATCAATACCAGAGACATCCTTACCTGCATTCAAGGCCTACCTAATGGGTATAGAACCGTCCTTAATATGTATGTGATTGAAGGCTATTCTCATAAAGAAATAGGGCAGGAATTGGGCATCACGGAGAGTTCTTCTAGAAGCCAATTGACAAAAGCTAGAGTCAAGTTGAAGCGAATCTTAATCGACCGTGGTCTATTGACTGATGGAGAATCAAGATTTGCATCTTGAGTGCGACAATGTGCTTAAGAAAAAGTTTACAGAATACAGGCTTCCAGTGAATCCTTTACTCTGGATAAGAATTCTGGAGGATATTTCATCTGATTACAAATAAGATATCAGGAGATAATCTTCATATTATTTTGTTCTCATGCAGCCAAGTCCTAACCTTGTGTCATGAGAGTGAGACTTGCCCAACAGTCAGATATTCCTGCTATTAGGGAGATATATGGGCATTATGTGCTTCATTCTGACTATACCTTCGATACTAAAATCCCTTCTGTGGATTATCTCAGTGCTCAGATGACTTTTATTCAAGAGCGCCACGCGTATCTTGTGATTGAGGAAGAAAAGGGCATTCAAGGCTATGCCTACTCGGCCATGCATCGTAAGAAATCAGCCTATGATTGGGTATGCGAAGTCACTATATATCTGAATCACAAGGCTACCGGCAAGGCCATAGGCAAGAAACTCTACGATAGTCTAATAAAACTAGCTGAGGTTCAAGGCTATCACATTCTCTTAGCAGGAATTACGTCTCCTAATCCCATGAGCGAGAAATTTCATGAGTATTTCGGATTCGTTCCGGCCATAAGATATGAGCACATTGGGTTCAAGTCTGGCGAATGGAAGAACGTGGTATGGTGGCGTAAAGAGCTCAGGGATTTGGCTGACACACCATCGCCTATCCGAGTTGTTTCTTCCTTAACTTTAGAGGATTTAGTGCAAGCAGGTCTTGAATTCCCTGAGCAATAAAATCAACAACACCGTGCGTCAATTTCTATTTATCTTTTTGAGTACGCTCTTCATCTTTTCATCCTGCGATTCTCCGCGCACGCTGGTCGTCCAAGCTGCTGTTAGTGATATTGACAGTGCATTAGAGATAGCTGGCATAAAGCATAATCGCATGGTATCTTTGGTCGCTACTCACGAAGGAAGGGAAGATTATGTCATGTACATAGAACAGCCTATAGATCATAAAGCCCCTGAAAAAGGAAGTTTTTTGCAAAAAGTCTATCTCTCTCATGTGGATATGGACGCGCCAGTAGTAATGTATCTGAGCGGATATAACGCTCCATCCAATTCCTATCTCACCGAACCGACTCAACTTCTTAAAGCGAATCAGCTTTTCATTGAACATCGCTTCTTCGGGGAGTCATTGAAGGAAGGGAGTCCAGAATGGGAGAGCTTAAACATTGCGCAATCAGCGGCTGATGTTCATCACATCAAGGAAGTCATGGATGACCTATATTCTGGCAAATGGATGAGCACGGGAATTAGTAAAGGAGGCCAGATGGTGATGTATCATAAGGCATATTATCCTGAAGATGTTTCTGCATCTATAGCCTATGTGGCTCCATTAAACAGAGCGCAAGAAGATTCACGCATCTATGAATTCTTGGATGCAGTGGGAACGGAAGAATGTCGTAAGAAAGTGAAAGCGGTGCAGATAGAACTTTTAATGCACTATGATCGCAGCTTAAGTATGTTTAAGGCCAAAGCAGCCGAAAAGAAATTGATTTCTGATTTAACTATTGAGCAGTTTTTCGAGCTGAGCATTTTTGAATACGAATTTGCATTCTGGCAATGGAATGGAGACTGTAATGGGATCCCCGCATTGGACGCATCCTTGGAGGAGAAAGTAGCGCATCTGTTTAATATAGGAGCGCCTGGCTTCTTCACCACAGAGGTTTCTACTGACCTTTTCCCCTTTTTCTATCAAGCTTACTCAGAGATGGGTATGTATGGATATCGGGTGAATTCTTTCAAAGACTTGACCCGCTTCTATCAAAAGGATTTCTCAAACTATAGAACGTTCATTCCTGAGAAATTTAATCTGGTTTTTAATGCTCGCACACATGAGTATGTGCAAGAGCGATTAACCAAAGT
>CALFHF010000033.1 GCA_937875855.1 uncultured Flavobacteriales bacterium | reverse complement strand
ACATGACTTCAGTGTTACTGAGAAAGCAATAAACAGTTCTTCATTCAAGAACGGACAGTATTCATTCGAGAAGAGCATGGATAATTCTATTGCTAACATTGTTTCACCAAGAAAGATCACTGCAGCAGAGATCATGAAGAAGCAACCTGTTACTAAGGTGACTAAGTCTCTTGAGGCGAACAACATGAATCTTTTCCCTAACCCGACAGAGAATGAGTTGAACATCTCTATCGAGTCTCCTGTATCTGCCAACTTGGACCTTATAGTCTTTGATATGACTGGTCGCACAGTGATTACTGAGCAAATCAAAACAGTTAAAGGAATGAACATGATGAGCATCAATGTTCAGAACCTTGAGAATGGCATGTATATCCTATCTATTGGAGGTGTCAAGCAGAGCTTCGTGAAGAAGTGATAAGATTGAGTCTATGAAGACTATGATCAAAAGGGTCGCCTGTTTCAGGCGGCCCTTTTTTTTGTACTTTGTACACCTTAATGAACGGTATACACTTTTGCATCAAGGACATACAAAATCAGTCATTTCTTGAATGCAGTTAACTCCATGAATGATTCAAAGTTGAGAAGTAGGGAGATGGCACCATTGATTAAGATGACTGAATGAGCTGGGTTTATAAATTGCTAATCTAACCTGGCCCAAATCAGCCGAGGCTAACATATTTTAACCATTGAATAGATGACAAAACTACTTATCGTAGGTGCTTTCCTTTTAGGAAGTGCCAATCTATTGGTATCTCAATGTACCACCTTTTCTGGAGGACCATACGTTGACTTCAATAATGCAGGAGGAGCCCCTTGCCTTGAAGAACCAGTTCGAATTTTGACAATTTTTGAAGCTTTGGCTTCTGAATCTTATCTAATAGATGGTATTGAGGCTGGAGTGACGTATAAATTTGACATCTGTTCAAGTCCAGCTGGGCCAGCCGGAGGAGGATTAGCATGGGCTCCTACCTTTACTATTCTCGGGCCAACAGGTCTTGTAATAACTTTTGGAACAGACGGAACCACAGGGGTTAACAAATGTACCAAGACATTTACTGCTACGGTTTCTGGAACTTATGAGTTAGGAATTTCTCAAGTAGGATTCTGTCCTGGAGGACCAAACACAGCTATTCAAAATGGTTATCCTAGAATCACATATGTGCAAGGGCCTATTTCATCCTGTGCCACAGTGACGTGTGAGGCTGGAACCCTTGTAAATAATGAAGCGATATCATTGTGTCCAGGAGAAACAACTCAAGTAGATGTTACTGGCGTTACCCTTCCTAATTCACCTACACAGGGTGGGCAAGCAATTGTCTTCACGCCTACTGCTACAGGTACAGGAGCGAATGAGTATGGATTAATGCTCGTTGGTGTGACTATGCCATATGTCTTTGACAGTGACTTGAATGGTGTTCTTTCATTCAATGGATTTCCTCCTATGTTTGGAACATGGATAGCACGACCAGCAGTATATGCTGACTTATTAAATCCAGAGATTACAGTATGTGACACCACCTTCCGCTCTAAACCCATAACATTCTTGGACGGAGTAGGTCCTGGTTGTGGTGAAGTATTCGCATGTGAAGCAGGAACATTGACTGGCGTGAATCAAGCACTTTGTCCAGGGGACAATTGGAATTTGACTGTGACAGGTGAGACATTGCCTTCACCAGGAGAATTCCTTTGGTTCTTCTTCGCTCAAGATACCGTGGCTAATGATGACTATGTATATAGCTTTGGTGACGACCCGACATTCTATAACTATTTAGGAGACCTGAATTCACACTTGATAGCATCGGCATTAGATCCTATTGCACCTGGTGCTTATGATGTCATAGGAGCAGTATATGACCCTTCTGGAGACAGTCTCTGTTCAGTTTCAACTGGATTGTTTGAATTGACAATTTATGCTGCTAATGATCCTGCATGTAGTGGATGTCAATCCCCTAGCAACTTGGAAGTTGTAGCGATTGGGTTTGGTGGAACCAACCCAAGAGTAAATGCAATATGGGCTAACTCTGAAGGGACCACTAATTGCCAAGTTAGAGGAGGACGTATAAGTAATGCTTCCTACAATGCTGGTGAACCTGAATTCGCCAATATCAGCAATACACAGACCATCACTCAGACCAATGGATCTACATTGAGTTTTAACATCAACTTGTATAATAATCCAAATACCCCGTTCACTATAGGTGCGCGTTATGGGTATGATGTGAGATGCGGATGTGCTGACGCTTCAGGATTCTCAGAGTGGGCTAATATCACGCCAGCGGCTACGTTCGTAGTGCCTGCACCTCCTCCTGGAATCTTCGAAATGGAGCATCCAATAGGAATTTCTAAAGCCTCTGTTG
Source organism: uncultured Flavobacteriales bacterium (assembly GCA_937875855.1). GTDB lineage: Bacteria > Bacteroidota > Bacteroidia > Flavobacteriales_D > JABDKJ01 > JABDLZ01. The sequence continues at coordinate 796 of CALFHF010000033.1, read as the reverse complement.
CTTCTGTGAAGTCTTATGATGCCAGAGTAATAGCTGATGTGCGCAAGAATGTCGTCACTGCTGCTGATGTGAAAATGAAGCGTCCTATTGCTGCTAATACTAAAGCATTGGTTGCTCAAGACATGACTCTTTATCCTAACCCAGCTACCAATGAATTGAATATCACAATCTCTAGTGTAAAAGCACAGAGCATTGATGTGAAAATCTTCGATATGACAGCCAGAAGTATCATGGTAACTCAAGTATCTGCTCAAGCAGGTAAAAACCTTTTGAGCCTTAATGTATCTGATTTAAGTAACGGATTGTACTTCATTGAGGTCGGGTCTGGAGGCGCTAGAGTTAGAAGACCATTCGTCAAGGAGTAATTCTTAAGGAAGAGCTTTGAGTAAGGGCCGCCCATTTGGGCGGCCCTTTTTTTGTGACTTCAAAACGTAGGGGTCCAGAACCTAAGTTCCAGACCCCCTGCCACCTTAACCAAAGCACATTACATCTACATAATGTTTAACAATTATAGTAAATAAGTAAACATAAAATAGGAAATAGCAAATAAGGAATGTAGATTTGTTGAACAATAAAACAAAATACATTGACAGAAACAACTCTAATACACGCCATGAAAGCAGGGAGTACTTCTGCTTTCAATCAGATTTACAAGAATTACATGAACCACTTCTATGCAATTGCGATACGTTATTCTCAGGATTCTCAAGAAGCAGAAGACTATGTACAAGAAGCTTTTGTAAGAATCTATAGAAACATCAATAGCTTCAACTTCCAAGGAAGTTTTGAGGGCTGG
>CALFHF010000032.1 GCA_937875855.1 uncultured Flavobacteriales bacterium | reverse complement strand
AATCCCTCCCATGTCACGCAGTTTCAATATTCTAGCAATCTCCTTGGCACACTCCATATTGGTTTCCAAGGCATTCTGTTCCTGATTCGCTTCTCCAGGTTTACGATTACCACTGTTCACATCTATAACGTGCATGGCCTCCGTATGTTCAACAATCAAGTATCCACCGCTGCGCAGATTTACTTGTTTTCCAAAGGAAGATTTAATCTGTTTGTAGATTCCGAAACGATCGAAGATGTCCACCTTACCTGAGTAATGCTTGACGATCTTTTCTTTCTCTGGTTCAATGTCGGCTAAGAAGGTCTTAATCTCTGTGGCAAGTTGTTCATCATTCACGTGAATGCTGGTAAACTCACTACTCAGGATATCCCTAAGCAACGCTGATGTTCTGTTCAACTCACCAAGAATTTTCTTCGGTGGGCTGCTGCGCTGTAAGTTGGCGTGCATAAGATTCCAACGCTCAACTAAACCACGAAGATCTGAATCAAGATCGGCTACTTTCTTACCTACAGCAACGGTGCGTATGATTACTCCGAATCCTGGAGGTAAGATGCTCTGCATCAATCTCTTCAAGCGATTACGCTCATCAGAACTCTTAACGCGGGAAGAAATGGAGATTTTATTCGAGAAAGGGACGAGTACGATATATCTACCAGCAAGAGTGATCTCAGTCGTGAGACGGGGTCCTTTGGATGAGATAGGTTCCTTGGCGATTTGAACGAGGATGTTATGCCCGCTGGTCAGGCGCTCATTAATCTTACCATTCTTGTCGATGTCGCCCTCCATCTTGAATCCATCAAGCATGGCTTTCGTCTGTTTTCCACTAATGGAATACTTGACATACTTACTCAGGCTGGAGTATTGGGGGCCTAAATCTAAATAGTGTAGGAAGGCATCTTTCTCGTGGCCTACATCTACGAAGCAGGCATTGAGACTGGGTACTACATTACGTACTTTCCCCAGGTAGATATCACCCACTTGATAACTACTGTCGCTCTTTTGTTTATGCAGTTCAGTAAGAACCTTGTCCTCTAATACTGCAATATCAACTTCCTCATTTTGGGCGTTGATTACTAGCTCTATATTCACTTTTTTCCTAGGTTTTTAGACGCATTCGGACGCTATGGAGCATCCGGGTCTTTCACACCACGGTGTATCGGGTAGCGAACACTACCCTTGGGCACAACAAAGTATTACCTAGGACGAGGTGGATAGGAATGAAATGAGTGCTGGCCCTTCTTTTAAAAGAGGGAAGCTACTTACTTCTTCTTCTTATGCCTATTCTTTCTCAAACGCTTTTTACGTTTGTGAGTGGCCATCTTATGTCTTTTCCTCTTCTTACCGTTCGGCATGACGTCTCTTATTTATCTCTTTTCTTCTAACTGATCGACCATAGCGTTCACTTGTTCAATGATCGCTGGATCTTTTTCCGATTCTATGAATCGCTTAAAACATTTCTTTGCTTCTTCCACTTTACCCAAGGATGCGTATGATCTTCCTAAGGCTAACTGAACTTCAGTGTATGTGCCTTTCTCATCCAATCTCGCTACCTCTTCTAATCTCTCTATCGCCTTCTCGTATTGTCCGGTTTGTATAGAGAACAATCCTAAATGCCAAGAGGCATCAATATTAGCGGGGTCTTTCTCCAGGATTGACCTGAGTTTTAGTATCCCCTCCATAGGTTGTTCACCATTAACTAGATCGACCGCTTCCTGAACTTCGTCATCCACTACGGTCGCTTGTGCGATTTCCTGGGTCTTAGACATCGGTAATCGTGGTGCCAGCAAAAAAAGAACGAATAAAACAAGTGCTATTGAAGCAGCAATTAGCCTTTTAGTAGTCGGCTTCATGTTACTTCACCTTAACACTCTTTTTGACCTTGTCTACAAAGGTCTTGGCCGGCTTAAATGCCGGAATATTATGTGCAGGAATCACGATAGTTGTATTCTTGGAGATGTTCCTTCCGGTCTTCTCTGCTCTGGTTTTCACTATGAAACTTCCAAAACCTCTAAGGTACACGTTATCCCCCTGTGAGAGTGAATCCTTCACCTCATTCATGAACGCTTCTACTATGGCTTGGATTTCAGACTTCTCTAATCCTGTCTTCCCAGCAATCTCAGCTACAATCTCTGCCTTCGTCATTGAAATCTAATATTTTCGGGCCGCTATTTATTACTTCTTGAAAGCGGGCTGCAAAGATATACCGATCTTCTATATGATGAAAACATTTCAACAAAAAGTCACCTTAAATGCCTGAATTTAGTTCTGTGTCTATCCTCAAATCCTCCGCAAATGCCCTTGAACACTGGTATGAGCGCAATAAACGAAATATGCCCTGGCGTTTGACAAAAGAGCCTTATAAAATCTGGTTATCGGAGATTATCCTCCAACAAACTCGGGTTGAACAGGGTCTTCCCTACTATCTTGCCTTCTTGGAGACCTTTCCAACGGTACATGATCTAGCTAAGGCTGAAGAAGATACCGTTCTCCGCGTCTGGCAAGGGCTAGGCTACTATAACAGAGCCCGAAACCTGCATAAAACCGCCAAAATCATTAGCAAAGAACATAAAGGAGTTTTTCCTGTCACGTATGATTCTTTGCTCCTTTTACCTGGAATAGGACCTTACACCGCAGCGGCTATCTCTTCTATCTGTTATGAGGAGGAGGTTCCTGTGATAGACGGAAATGTTCAGAGACTCATATCCCGTCACTTTCTGGTGGAGGAACGTATAGATAGCGGAGCAGGTTCCAAGGCTCTTCGAAGCATAGCTGAATCTTGGATTCAAGGCCGCACTCCATCACGTTTTAATCAAGCTATGATGGAACTTGGGGCGCTCATTTGCAGTCCTAAATCTCCTTCCTGCGAAACTTGTCCCTTGAATGAAACCTGCCTTGCGCTGAGAGAAGATAAGGTTTTTAAGCTCCCGAAAAAGAAAGCGAAGAAGGCGGTAAGGGAAAGACATCTCATCTATCACGTTCATAGATTTAAAGGAAAAACCCTCCTAGTAAAAAGAGGAACAGATGATGTGTGGGCAGGGCTTTATGAATGGCCTTCAGAGGAATGCAACGCAACTGCTCAAAAGAAAATCAAGAAGGCCTTTGCCAAAAAACAGCAGTTCGAGATCAAGCATATTCTGAGTCATCAGCATATTCATGCCTTGTTTATTCTTCATCTCGAAGCATTGCCTAAAAAAGTAGAAGGAGGCCAAGAGGTAGGCTGGAATTCCTTAGATGATTACCCCATGTCCAGATTGATGACGAGATTCTTAGAGCTTTATCTCCTGTGAAGAGCGATGCTGAAGGAAGTTCATGTGAAGGAGGAGGGTGGGTGAATATTTTGCAAAATTCACTTTATATTTAATTCATACTTATTTCCAAGTATGAAGGAGTTTGTTCCTTACTTTGGTTCAGCTAAACTATTCAAAC
>CALFHF010000031.1 GCA_937875855.1 uncultured Flavobacteriales bacterium | reverse complement strand
ATTCAGGAAATCTATAAAGAAGTTATAAATGGAGGAGATTTCGGAAATCTAGCCATTCAGTATTCTGATGATAAGTCAAGTGCTAGGAACAGAGGTGAGTTACCATTCTTCGGAACAGGTAAAATGGTAAGTGAGTTTGAAACCGCAGCTTTCTCTTTAGAAAAGAATGAGGAAGTGTCCATGCCCATTCAGACTAAATTCGGCTGGCATATAATCAAGAAACTGGATTATAAGCCTCTAGGAACTTATGATGAGGTAGTAAAAGATATTCAGTCCAAAGTAGCGCGTGATGTTCGCTCTCAAGTGAGCACACGTTCCTTTGTGAGTCGTGTGCAGAAAGAGTATGGCTTCAAGGAGTATTCAAAAGCATTATCTCCAGTGAGAGCTAAGGTTGATTCAACCATTCTCGCTGGCACATGGAAACCTGGGAACACAAAAGCCATGAAAAAACCTATGTTCATAATAGGAAAGCAGAAGTACACTCAAAATGATTTCATTCAATTCTTGAAGGCCACCCAAGGACGCTCACCTGAAAAGAATATTGATGCCTATTTCAAAGGCAGATATGACTTATTTATTGACAAAAGCGCAGTTGATTATGAAGATGAGCGTCTTGAGGGAAAGTATGAAGACTTCAGAGCATTGATGAAAGAATACAGAGATGGTATTCTCCTCTTTGAATTAACTGATCAGAAAGTTTGGTCTAAGGCAGTTGAAGATACAGCAGGACTTCGTAAATATTATAACGACCATATGGATGACTTCATGTATAAGCAGAGAGTTCAAGGGCCTGTGTATCGTTGTAAAGACAAAGTCACTGCTCAAAAAGTGAGAGGAATGGTCCTTGCAGGCAAAACGAATGAGGTGATAGAGCAGGAAGTAAATCTAGATACACAACTGGCACTTACCATCATTAATAGCAACTTGGAAGCAGAAGAGAAAGAAATCTCAGGAATGATTCCTTTCAGGCCTGGTGTATCTGAGATATATGAAATAGATGGGAATTTCGCGTTTATGAATGTTCTAGAAGTCCTAGAGCCAACACATAAGCCGTATGCTAAGATTAAAGGACTAGTTACAGCGGCCTATCAGAATCAATTGGAAAGTGAATGGATCAATGAACTAAAATCTAGATATACTGTGGTCTTGAACAAAGACGTTTTACACTCCATTGACTGAATCTAGACCTTGGCATATTTTCATTTGGCTTTTTGCGATCACCGTGGTTCTTGGATCGGTTGCATGTCAGAAACCTGCACCTCAGGCTGAATACGTAGCACAAGTATTCGATGAATATCTCTTAAGGTCTGAGTTAGCTTCTCAGATTCCAAGTGCTTTATCTAAAGATGATAGCACAAAGAGAGCTAAAACGATCATTAACAACTGGGTGAAAGAACAAGTGGTCCTACAAAAGGCCAAGTTCAACATAGATGATGACGGGCGTTTCGAAGCATTGATAGAGGATTATAGGAATGACCTACTGATCTATGAATATGAGAATCAGTTAGTCATGCAAGAGTTGGACACTGCAGTCACAGCTCAAGATTTAGAAGATTATTACGAAGCAAATAGGCAGAATTTCATCCTAAGAGATTTCGTTGTGAGGATGCGTTTCATGGTCTTGCCCTCTGACCTTGAACAGATAGATAAGCTCACTAAGAAATTCAAAGAATATTCGGAGAAAGACAGTCTCGATCTGAATGAAAAGGCTGATGAAATCGCATTGAAATTCATAGACAAGCCTCAGGAATGGATTATTCTAGAGTCGGTTTTAAAGGAGATTCCGTACGACTTAGATGATTTTGAAAGAAAATTGACCCACGGCAACTATGTTGAACTTGAAAAGAATGGAAAAATATACCTGTTCAAGATTCATGAGTTCAATCATAAAGACGGTATTTCGCCATTTCAATTTGAAAAGGAACGCATACGAAACACCTTGCTTAATCAGAGAAAATTGACCTTGCTTGAACACATGCGCAGCGAGTTGTTTCAAGAAGCACTGGAAAAAGGAAAGATCAAGATCAAAGAATGAAGAACATTAGTATCATATTAACCTGCTTGTTAGCAGGTTTTACGGCAACATCACAAAAGACCTATCAGACACTGGATGCTGTAATGGCTGTGGTGGGAAATGAGACCATTCTACTGAGTGATATTGAGATTCAGAAGAGTCAATTAATTACTAATGGATACAAGCCAAGCCCTGATTTGGAATGTAGAGTCCTTGAATCTTTGCTTTTCGAAAAACTTTTATTGCACCGTGCAAGAATTGACAGCGTAGTTGTAAGTGAAGAACAAGTTCAAGGGGAATTGGATAGGAGAGTCGCCATGTTCAGTGAACAATTGGGAGGAGAAGATAATCTCGCAGCCTATTATGGGAAATCCATAGCTGAAATCAGATTAGAATTCCATGACGCATTAGAAGATCAACTTCTAGTGCAGCAAGTACAACAGAGCATTACTCAGGGATTAAGGATTACCCCATCAGATGTAGAGGAGTTTTATGCATCTATTCCCGTTGACAGTATTCCTCTTATAGATTCTGAGGTAGAAGTGAGCCAGTTAGTCATCAAACCAGAACCAAGTGAAGCGGAGATTCAGCGCGTTAAGGACCGCTTGAATGGGTTCAGAGAAGAAGTGTTGGCAGGAAAAGATTTCGAGACCTTAGCAGTATTGTATTCCGAGGATCCTGGATCGGCAGTGAAAGGGGGAGAGTTAGGACTTGTAGGAAGAGGAAGAATGGTCACTGAATTTGAGCAAATTGCCTATAACTTGAAAGAAGGTGAAGTGTCCAAGGTATTCAAAAGTGATTTTGGATATCACCTCATACAGATGAAGGAACGTAAAGGTGATCTCTACAATGCAAGACATATTCTCTTGAAGCCCAGACTCATTTCTGCCGACTTGCAGAATGCACGTATAGAATTAGAGCGTATAGCAAACCTGATTAAGACAGACTCGCTTACTTTTCAGCAAGCAGCGTTGACGTATTCTGATGAAGAATCAACTAAGAACAATAATGGAATCATAATCAACCCAAATACAGGAAGTATTCGTTTCCCAGTAGATGAATTGGATCCACAGCTCTTCTTAGTAGTAGATAAACTGAAGGTGGGAGAAATGTCAGAACCCGTCATCATGCGTTCCCCAGCAGGAGATCAGGCTTATCGAGTTGTTAAGTTGAGGTATCGTTCTGAGCCACATAAGGCTAATCTTAAGGATGATTATCAGCTTCTCCAAGAAATGGCCCGAAGAGGACTAAGTGATGAAGCCCTTTCTAAATGGTTGGATAAATATATCAAGACCACGTATATACGACTCGATGAAGATTTAGGTGAGTGTACCCTCGAGCGTGACTGGTTGCCAGTAAGATAAAGCCATACATTCGAGTCTTGATCAATTAAGTGAATAAAGAAACTGTCTAATTAAGCTATGAGCGAAGCAAAATCTATCGACCTTTTTGTACAAAAACAACTAGAACTTCGAGCTGAAGTGGCCAAAGTCATCATAGGTCAAGAAGAAGTAGTAGAGCTATTAGTCAATGCCCTTTTCAGTAAAGGACATGCACTCTTGGTAGGAGTTCCTGGACTGGCGAAGACCTTATTGATCAACACGGTATCTGATGCCTTAGGACTTACATTCAAGCGTATACAGTTCACTCCAGACCTTATGCCTTCTGACATTGTAGGTAGTGAGGTATTAGGAGAGAATAGAGAGTTCAGATTCATTAAAGGCCCCATTTTCGCGAATATCGTCTTGGCTGATGAGATCAACAGAACACCCCCTAAGACACAGTCAGCCTTGCTAGAGGCCATGCAGGAGAAGTCAGTGACAGCTGCAGGACATAGATATGAGTTGGATGCACCCTTCTTCGTTCTCGCTACCCAAAACCCGATAGAGCAGGAGGGAACCTATCCACTGCCAGAGGCGCAGTTAGACCGTTTCATGTATAACATCTGGGTAGATTATCCATCCTATGAGGAAGAAGTAGATGTCGTTAAAGGGACAACTGGAGGTCAGAATGTGAAGGTCAATGCGGTACTTAAGAAAGAAGAAATCATCTTTTTCCAGGACTTGATCAGAAAAATTCCAGTAAGCGATAATGTAGTGGAATATGCGGTTGGGTTGGTGTCCAAGACACGTCCAGGAAGAGGAAGATCACCTGAGATGATAGATAAGTACGTTTCGTGGGGTGCTGGGCCAAGAGCCAGTCAGTACTTGATTCTAGGAGCTAAGACCCATGCAGCCATGCAAGGAAAATACTCTCCTGACATCAAGGATGTGCAGGCTGTAGCTACTTCAGTGCTGAGACACAGGCTGGTGCGTAACTACAAAGCGGAGGCAGAAGGCTATACCATAGAACGTATTATCTCTGAGATCCTTTAAGGAGAGGAGGCTCCATTTCTGATGAAATCTTTGAAATTAGCATCAAGATTTCATCATTGATTAATATACTGAAGCTCGTAATATCTCAAAGCTTTAGCCCATCTTGATAGGTATTAATACGTGCACATCAGTGTTTTACACGTTTTATCAACAAAAAACTGTGTAAAACCCCACATTATGTATAATAAACTTGCATTAACATAA
>CALFHF010000030.1 GCA_937875855.1 uncultured Flavobacteriales bacterium | reverse complement strand
CATAATTCTTGGTGGTCATATATACATCAAGAAGGAAGGAATATGCTTCATCTCTGCGAGGAGAAGTGGGATAATCATTGAGATAAGCCTCAAAAGCTCTGATGGCCTCATTGAACGGATTGGCTGAAAGTTCATAGGCCAATTTCGCATAACTGAAGAGTGCATCTTCTTTAACTGCTGTATCAAAATCGAGCTGTGATGATTCTTTGAAGGCATTACGGGCATACTTCTTATTGTCGAGCTTCATGTAGCAATCGCCCATGTGGTAGGAAGCTAGTTGACCCATTTTGTCCTTTTCATTGGTCACGAGATTGAATTCTTCAATGGCTTCATTATAGTTCTCTGACTTGTAATGCGCGAAACCTAATTGGTAATAATCATCGCGATTTTTCTGAGCGGGTCCGGCATTGTATTTGGCGAGGTAAGGAACTGCTTCTTCGTATTTCTTCAGATTATAAAAGGACTCACCTATAATCCTAGCCACTTCGAATTCTTTCTTGATCTCAGCAGAGTCCAAGAGAGCAGGGCCGTAGTCTATGACCTCTTGATATCGCTCTTGCAAGAAATAGATTTGCATAATATAATAGGGAACTATAGCTGCGAAACGTTCATCGTCTTTGATTCGCTCAAAGCCCTTTAAAGCGGTCTCTAAATTTCCTTCTTCGTAGGATAAATGAGAGAAGTAATAGTTAGCGGGAACATAATATCTGTTCTCTATTTCGGTCAAATAGGCGAAGGACCTCTTGGCTTCGCTGAATCTATCTTGCTTGAAAAATGAATAACCTTCCTTAAATCTTTTCTCAGTCAATTCGTCCAAGCTCAGATTACGTTCAGGCACTTTCTCAAACCACTCTAAGGCATCCTTATAGCGCTTACGAGTATAGTAATACTCAGCTAATTTGAAATAGGCAATACGTACCCACTGACTTTCAGGATGATCATGTACGAATTGGATAAGGCGCTCACGCGTATCCTTATGAAAAAGCTCCATGGTGCATAGGGCCGCGAAGTATTCCGCATTCACAGAAAGCTCGCTATTCGGGTCAGCCATGTCGGTTTTCAGCGTCTCAAATTCACGCAGCGCGGCACTGAATTTCTCTTTATCATAGAGATCCATGGCGACAGCAAAGCGTGCCTTAGGGTCATGATGATTCGCTGTTTGCTGAGCAATGCTAGGGAGCTGGCAAAGCAAGATCGCACTTAGGAAGGTCAAGCGTCTGAGCATGGATGGATTCTGCGGTTTCAATTGGTGTTCTTAGCTTTTTCTAAAGTATCTCACATGGAGCAGTATCAGTAAAACCGAGGGATTAATTATCAACGTGCATCGGCTTGAGCTATTGCGCGGCTCATACGTCTTCTGCGCCTTTTTGTTAGTAGAACTTAGTTCTTGAGAACTTTAAATTCTACTCTACGGTTCTGCTTTCTTCCTGCATCGCTTGAATTATCAGCAACTGGAAATGTGCTTCCATAGCCCTTGAAGCTCAATCGTTCTTTATCCACATCTTTATGGATGAGATAGGCCACGACAGCCTGAGCGCGTTCCTCGGATAAGTTCTGGTTATAAGCACTACTTCCTTGGTCGTCAGTGTGGCTGCTAAGCTCTATGTGCATCATAGGATAGTCGGTCATAAGACACCCTAGACGATTCAATTCCTTTTGGCTTTCAGGCAACAATTCAGACTTATCAAAATCAAAGAAGATATTCCTTAATTCAACGGTAGTACCTACTTCGTACTTCACTTCAGGAAGAGCAATTTCTTCTGTATTTCCTCTCTCTTGTACAAGCTCTATCAACCTCTTAGCTGGTTCAGAGTGTGCAGGCTTTGGGCTTTCTTTTTCTCCCGGACGAGCGCGTCTCAGCATAACCTCGTCTATATAGTAGTAAGCACCATCCTTTCCTTGGTCAAGGCGTTCCATTCGGGTTTCTTCATCACGGTAGAAATTTCCTATGATCAGTACTTTCTCTCCACCATGCGCTTTGAAGACACCATCTACTTGTTTCCAGCCGAGGATGCTTTGCTTGATAATCTTATCGCTGTTTATCGTAGGCGTCATATAGATGGGGAATCGATCACGAGTCTGGATCTTCTCATTCAGCACTAATGCCCCTATGTTATTGCATGCCTTAGATGCTCTGCTTGAAAGATTGGCATAGAAAGAAACATAATAGAGGCTATCAGCCTTCAAAGGTTCCTTGAATTCCACTTGGATATACTCATGCCAATAGGACTCAGTTCCACCTGTGCCATAGATCTTAATCCCTATCATGTTGTCTCCGTCCTTGGTTCTTTGCTTACCATCACTGTGCTTGTTCGGGTTAGACCAGCACGTGCTGTTTACTTTATAGCTTAATAGGTCAGGAGTAGTTTGGGTAGCGCTAGTCCAATGCACCATCCATTGATCGAACTTTCCTATGCCTTGATTCCAACCGCAGGGAAGATCCTTGTATTCCTCGAAGGAAGGGTCAGGGATAAAATTGAACTCCTCAGGATTAGAAAAACCAGGAATATTAATCTGCGCCTGAATGCCCAGAAAGGAAAGAAGTATGACAAGGGTAGAGGCTGTGCGCATGATAGGTATGTTATGAGCAAAACTAGGCAGGAAGCGCGCCAGCATTGAAGCTTTGCAAATGGCTTGTGAACATCGAAGTATGAATAGCGAAGCGTACTTTTGGACAGCAAGATGAAAGAAAGAATACACATTGATCCCGCTGAGGTGGTGACATGTCAAGACCGCATACAGGACTTTGTGCACCGCACACCAGTATTGACTTCTACTTTACTCAATGATTACAGTGGAGCTGAGCTGTATTTCAAATGTGAGAACTTCCAAAAGATGGGCGCTTTCAAAATAAGAGGAGCTACTAATGCGGTTTTACAGCTCAATGCAGCACAAAAGCACAAAGGAGTCTTAACCCATTCCTCAGGAAATTTCGCTCAGGCATTGGCTTTAGCTGCAAGAGATCAAGGAATCAAAGCCTATATAGTCATGCCTGAGAATGCACCACAGGTAAAGGTGAATGCTGTGCGAGATTATGGAGCGGAGATCATCATGTGTCACTCAGACCCAAGCTCAAGAGAGAGCATGGCCGAAGAAGTCCGAGTAAGAACTGGGGCTACATTTATCCATCCCTCTGATAACAAGGACGTGATCATAGGTCAGGGAACTGCGGCATTGGAATTATTCCAAGATTATCAGGATCTTGATTTCTTGGTTGTTCCAGTAGGAGGAGGGGGACTGATAGGAGGCAGCATCTTGGCGGCACAAGCCATAGCGCCCATGTGTAAGGTTATAGGCGCTGAGCCTTTTGAGGCAGATGATGCATTCCGTTCCTTGGCTTCAGGAAAGATAGAACTGAACCTCAGCACGAATACCATCGCTGACGGATTGAGAACCTACCTCGGGGAGCATAATTTCCCCATCATTCTTGCTGGGGTAGAACGCATTGTGCGCCTGAAGGAGGGGGAGATAGTGAGTGCTATGCGGCTTATATGGGAACGCATGAAAATCATTGTAGAACCCTCCTCGGCTATCTGCTTGGCAGCGGTTCTGTCAGAGAAGGAGCAGTTTGCTGGTAAACGGGTAGGAATCCTTCTTTCTGGAGGAAATGTTGATCTGGCCAAATTGCCTTTTTAGCTATCTAGTGAATGCAGCTGATTATATATTGAACACCAATTATTTTAAATCATGAGAAATCTGTTTTTACTGGTAGGAATACTCTTAACGCAACTTGGCACTGCCCAGCTCACCATCATTGTGGATCAGATTCCCGCAAATACGCCCGCAGGAGCTGAAGTCTTCATAGCTGGGAATTTCCAGAATTGGAATCCAGGAGATCAAGCTTATAAGCTTATTGAGAATGGTAATGGAGACCTGGAGATCACTTTCACGCCTAGTATGCAGAACATGCAGTTCAAATTCACCCGTGGATCTTGGGCCACAGTAGAGGGAAATGAGAACGGAGGCTTTCTGCCTGACAGAACCTATACATACAGTGGGGGCCAACAGACGTTGACCTTACAGATCCTCTCTTGGGAAGACACAGGCGGAAGTAACTCCACAGCAGCTGATAATGTGAGCATTGTCGACACAGAATTCTACATGCCTCAGCTTGACCGATTTAGAAAAGTATGGATCTATCTACCTCCTGATTATAATGATAATACGGACAATTATCCTGTGCTGTATATGCATGACGGGCAGAATGTCTTCGATGCCTCCACGAGTTTCTCTGGAGAATGGGAAGTAGATGAAACCTTGAATACATTGCATGCTGCGGGAGATCCAGGAATCATAGTCGTGGCGGTGGATAACGGAGGCACGCATCGCATAGATGAATATTCCCCTTGGGTTCATCCTACCTATGGAGGAGGAGAAGGAGAAGCCTACATGGAATTCATGAGCACCACACTAAAGCCCTTTATTGATGTGACTTATAGAACTTTGACTGATAGAGCGAATACTGCTATAATGGGAAGTTCACTAGGTGGACTCATCTCACATTATGCAGCAGTAGAATTTCAGAATGTGTATGGCAAGATTGGAATCTTCTCTCCTTCGTATTGGTTCGCAAATGAGGCGTATACCATCGTAAGTAATTCTACTCCTCTTCCTAATACCCGCATCTTCATGCTGGCAGGAGAGTTAGAAGGAGCTGATGTGGTAACTGACTGTGAAAACATGATGAGCACATTCGATGCTGCTGGGTATGATAGTGATAACATCATGCTACAAGTAGATGCTGATGGGCAGCACAGTGAGTGGTATTGGAGAAGGGAATTTGGGGATGCGTACCTCTGGCTTTTTGACCAGTCAAATGCTATCCCTGATTTATCAGGAATGGAGATTATTCAATTGTTTCCTAATCCAGTAGGAGATTCAGTGAGTATTTCAGCGCTTACAGGAATATCAAAGGCTGATCTCATTTTGGAATTAACAGATCTCACAGGAAGACGTTTAATCATTGGAAAGAAAGGACAGACAAGCTTGGATACATCAAGGCTCCCGAAAGGAAATTACATTCTACGTGCAATCATGGGTTCTGTGGATCAGCGCGTGTGGCAGATTAGCAAGCAGTAATGGAAGAAATGTTAGTAGGAATAGAGTATGGTTCAACACTGAAGTTTGAGAAAAATAGTGTTGCATAGGTATTCGAAGGAATCGCAATAATTGGAATAATTCTTTTATCCTTTTTTTGTTACTCTTCGGTTTCTTTTCCGCTCTTAAATTCTGATG
>CALFHF010000029.1 GCA_937875855.1 uncultured Flavobacteriales bacterium | reverse complement strand
AGATTATACTATATCCCCGATAGAAGCAGGATTAGGCTGGATTACTAAGTTCACAAAGGATTTCATAGATGCAGATCTTTTCAAGAAACAGAAGGAAGAAGGTGTTGCCAAGAAATTAGTTGGTTTTGAAATATTGGATAGAGGAATTCCAAGACAGGGCTATGTTATTGTGGATTCAGAGGGAAACGAGATAGGAAAAGTAACTTCAGGGACTCAAAGTCCTGTGCTCGAAAAGGGGATAGGTATGGGATATGTGAAGACAGCATTCAGTAAAGCAGATACAGAGATAGCGATAATGATCCGCGATAAAGCTGTGAAAGCGAAAGTCGTAAGGCCACCATTCATTGAACAGAAGAAATGATTTTAGGTCCTAATAAGCCCTTCGTAGAGGTATGTGTCTCTCCTGATAAATACCACTTATACAGAGAGTATAATCGCATAGTAGTAGTAATAGATGTATTACGAGCTACATCGGCTATCTGTACTGCCTTTGATTATGGAGTAGAACGTATCATCCCTGTCTCAGCTATAGAGGATGCACTTGACTATAAATCTAAAGGTTATATAGTAGCTGCAGAGCGTAATGGAGAAGTAGTAGCGGGATTCGACCGAGGAAATTCGCCTTTCGGTTTCATGGATGAAGAATTGGCTGGTCAGACTGTAGTGCTTACCACTACGAATGGAACCAAGACCATCAACATAGCGAGAGACGCGGGCAGAATAGTAATCGGTTCGTTGCTGAATTTAGACGTCTTGTGTAAATGGCTTATTGAACAAGAAGAAAATGTGCTTTTACTCTGTTCAGGCTGGAAGGATAAGGAGAATCTGGAGGACACTATATGTGCAGGCGCCATAGCTGAACAGCTTCTGGATTCTATGAAATTTCAGTCTATAGAGGATAGTACCATTATGGCCAAGTACCTTTATTTATCGGCCAAGGAGAATTACCTGGGATTCCTCAAAGCCTCTTCTCATCGCAGAAGATTGCAGAAGCTGAACATGAATGCTGATATCAAGTATTGCTTGACCCCTAATCAAAGCGAGTCTATTGCTATCATGGAAGGAGATGCGCTGGTTAAACTAAAAGTTCCTCAAGCGAAAGTGAAAGTCAAGGGTTAAGCCATGCTATTTCCACTTTTCTATCAGCTGCATTCTCGGAATCTGAATAGGTATCACCTAGGAAATTGATGACTAATCTATCTGAAGGAATTCCTTTAGAACGTAAATAATTCTTCACGGCCAATGCCCGGCTGCGAGAGATAGTAGCATTCAATTCAGTATTCCCTGAAAGATCTGCAAAGCCTGTTATCATTACCTTTTGACTAGCATTGGTCATAAGTTGATAATAGATATCATTCAAGCTCAAGCGATCTTCAAGGCTGATTTCATTGCTGTTCTTTTCGAAGCGGATAACCTCGGCCACACCTCCACGTGCTGGTCTAATTACTCCCGAATTCAATCCATTCTGGTTTGCATCTCTGATGTCATCTATGGCCACTTGAAGATCTTTCAATTCAGTGCGAATGCTCAAGAACTCCTGTTGATAGGATTGACCTTCCTTCTTTATATCCACGAGTTCCCGTTGCATGAGCAACATCTGATCCCCGAAGAAGCGAATCAATTCATTATTGCTTTTCAGCAAAGCCATCAGTTCAGGGTCAATTCCGCGGGGGATTTCTGTCAAGGCAGCATCAGGCATAGGAATGAGCATAGCATCTTCTGCATAGATGTTCTCTATACGGTGATCCTCACCAGGTAGGAGCGTATTCCTTATAAAAGCTGAAGTGTCTATAGAAGCAAGTTGAATGTCAGGGTCGAGTGGGCCAGCGTTCTTGAATTCATGCACATGGACGAGGGCATAGTCATTCAGTTCATTTTCACTCAGCAGGGCAATATCATTGAGTTGGCTTTTCAAATAGTTAAATGCCATCTGCTGAGAATTAAAACGACTCATCCCATCTGTAGTGGATGCGCTGTCCCAATTCAGGAGTTCAATATTCTTAAGCTTGTTCTGAAGAGCAGCTGAAAATCCTCTGAATTCAGTATCTACCTTATAATCATAGAGCTTTATGTGAAAGGCCACGATGCCTTCCATATCGCGAAGTATCTGCTTACTGGTCTTTCTGATTTCTACATTCCCATCACTCATTTGAATGACTTGATCTAAGTAATAATCAATGTTCTTTTGAATGACACCGACCAGTTCTTCTTGATTCTTGGTTGAAATCGCCTCATAATGATGCACGACTACTGTGTGCTGTGAGGTGCTAACAAGATGATAATTCTCAGGGTCAGTTACCATCCTTTTTCCGCCAAAATCATTTACCACCGTGGTCTCCTGCCCCCAAAGGAGGAGCGGACCCAGTATCAATGATATGAGGATTGCCGATCTCAATGACGCTCAGATTGTCTTTCTTACAAGTTTAACCAAGCAAATCAAGGCCTGTTGTGCTTTCTACGAGATGTAGTTAACATAATTATACATGTTATTGACAAGCTAAAAGGCTCAATGCTTAAGCTGATTGTATATTTGGAATAATCATTGCTCTTGAAACCACATGTCCATTCGCCTCACATCACTCTGCTTTTTCTTAATCCTACTTAATTCAGGATATGGACAACAGGATACATTGGCCAAATACGGACCTGGCTTCAGATTCAAGGATGGCATATATCTGGACGCAGGGAATTTCAGAGATAATTGTCCGGTATACGCGATGGATGAAGTCTATAACGATAAAGGTACCAAGCGCGGGGAGTTAGATCCCAAAGAAGACTTCTACGTTATGCCAGAAGATAGCTTGATAAAGCTTCCTTTCGACAGTATATGGGGCATCTGTGAGAATGGGCAGGTTTTCGTACAGCATAATACCGCCTTTGACCGGCTGATTGTTGTCGGTAAGTTATGTCACATCATACACCGTGAAGAGGTTATAGATTATAACAGCAACATAGGTATGGGAGTGAGTTCAGTTCCAGTGAGAAGAGAAGTGCAGGTGGAATACCTTATTGACTTAGATTCAGAAGAGAAAGTGACTTTTACACCTGAGAATCTATTGCATCATATGCAAGATGATCATGTGCTTTATAGGTCATTTGCTGGATTGAGTAAGAAAGACAGGCGAAAATCGTTGTATGAGTTCTTACACCGTTACAACAATGATAATCCTATCTACTTCTTGATTTCAGGCTGTCATATCAAGAAAGTGCCTCAGGAGTGAGGCTCACTCGTGATATTCGTAACATCCTAAATCGGGAGAGGCATCGCGCAAAGCTTCATCTAGATCTACTCCTAATACCAAGCTATTATCTCCACGGTCTCGGCAATAGGAATTTTCTATCAGATGGAAATCGTTATCGGTAGGTGAAACAAAACCAGGCCCTACAGCTACATTGCTGAACATATTCTGGAATATGAGAGGTGTAATATCCATTTCATCTACGCGCACAAGACAATGCGAGAAAGAGATATTTGACTGATCTTGAAACGTGTCGAACTCCACGAAGAATTCCTCAAATGTATTGCCATACATCACACAATTCCTAGCGCTGAAGCTTTCTATCTGTCGAGATTGGAGATTACCTAGTTCATCTTCATAGGCATTGCTCATATAGAACGAAGGGGTGGTGCGTGTCCCAAATACCCAGTAATTCCCGAAGGTGCAGTGCTGAAAATCGAATTCACCTCCGCCTGTAATACCGCAGGTGTATTGACCTGCATTGGCAAAGAGACAATTCTTCGCTTCCACTCTATAATTACGCACATATAAATTCAAGGCTGAACTCTGCGAAATCTTGCAATTATTCAAGATTAATTTATTCTCGCTGGTAGGTTTCAGTAAATCATTTTCGCTCAGCGTAAGGGGAGAGGCTTGAATGCCCAAGAGACTATTCTTTATAATGGCATGTGTGAAGACATTATCTGATCCAGCAAATCCCTCATTCACACGTATAAGATCCCATTGACCAGGAAGGTCATCGTACAAAGGTTCTAATCTATCATGCTGAAAAACCACTGGATTCTCTAAAGTTCCGTTGACCGTAATCTGTCCATGGTTCAATACCCATAGGCCTGAGCCATCATGAAAATGAACCTGAACCCCTGGATCTATAGTCAGGTGATCCAAGGAATCTATCATGAGATAACCGTAAATGACATAGGGTTTATCTGCTATCCAAGTTTCCGTAATGGGCGGAGCGCCATTAAAATAGTCTCCGTCTAGTGCTGTGAAATCAGGCAATCCATTGAGTTGATTTGTTGAATAATAGAAATGGGCATCTTGACCCCAAGCTACTAGTTTCACACGCTGTTCATTTCCATTGGTCAAGAAAACGAGTTCATCTTCTTCTATGAGCGGACTATTCGAGTTATTAGGGTCAATGGTTACTTCTACAAAGATGAAAAGGCTGTCATTTCCAAGGAGTTCCACATCACTGAAGGCAACACCAGGGACTCCATTTACATTGACTCTGAAACTACTCTGATCGCCTTGATCTAATATAATGCTAGCTACGCTGACGGCAGAGTTACTGGTATTATAGATTTTAAGAACCCTTGTTGCTGAACCTAAGGTGGTGAAGACAGTATCAAAGATTACAGTGTCTTTAGAAAAGCCCAAAGTGATAGAAGAATCACTGTTCAATTGCTCTTCCTTGCGGCAAGCAGAGAAAACAAGAAGCGTGCTTAGCACAAAGAGGAGGGACCAACGCGTCATGAGGGCAAAGATGGGATTTCTTAGCGCAAGAACGTCAGTGATAGAGAGATGTTGCCTTGGAAATAGATCAGAATGAATAGGTAAGACCTCCTAGAACCATAACCGATTGCACAGGATATCTATAGAAACGCTGGTAACGACCACCGCTCAAGTTGTTCAATTCTATAAAGGCGGAGATGCGTTTCGTGTAGCGATATTCAACTCCTATGCTTCCGTCCACAAAGGCTCTAAGTTGAATGGGTTCCACTTCAGAAAGGTCAGTTTCAGGACTTAGAACGCCAGTTCTCTGGGTTCCAGAAGCGAAACGTTTCCCTTGAGTGAATAATTGAAGCTTGACCACGAACCTATCATCCAAGTCATAACGAGCATCCAAGGTGATTTCTGCACTAGGAAGATTCCAAGGCCTGGCTTGACGATTCGTCTTGTATTTCATCAGGTCAAGTCTGGCGATTACCGTCAGGCGCTTGTCATGCACATACGTCAGCTCTCCCATTATTCTGGTCTCGGTCATGTCTTCATAGACGACATTGAATCTATTCTCAGCGGAAAAGAAAACATCATTGACAAACAGAGGACGATCAGTGTAAGAAATGTAACTGAACTTCGCATTGAAGCCGATATTATCCATGATTGTGCCTCTTATGCCACCATATAGATTGTAATCAGTACTGGTGTTTTTCAGGGCCGTAAAATGAGTAATGAACGGATTTTCTGTTCTCAAACTGTTGTAAGAGTTACGCTCTAGTTGACCATTGACCCCTGCATATGGAGTGAATAAATCATCAAAGAGGCTGTAGCTCACATAGGCTTTTGGATAGATGTGGAAGGCCGATTCAGGCTCACCTGTCTCTATAGCAAACGCAAGTCCGACATCAGCTGTCAAGTCATTTTTCTTAGCATGAATAGTTGGTTCTATGCGTATGATTCCGCCCTTGGTAGTCACGTCTACAATTTCAGGAACAGTGAAACTGGTATCAGCGAAAAGAGTGTTGATCTGAGCAATTTTCAGGTTGTTCGCATCCACTTGGAAAAGCAGCCCAAATCGATAGTCTTCTATGGTCTTGGCCCCATCAGCGCTCAGTAAGAAGTTTCCTTCTCGGCTTTTGAACGCATCACTCATATTACGGTAGTCAATCCTCACTCGATGTTCGATTTTAGTAGAGTCGCTGTAATGGCTCATCACTTCAGCATGGCCAAGAATAGTATTGAAGGTCTGCTTGTATTTATCCTTCTTCAGCTTAGAATCTCCAAGTTCGAAACCATAGTAATGCACGGCATCACGGTCATATCCCAGCCCAGCTTCGACCGTGTGTTTTTCAATGTATTTTTTCGCATACCCGCCTAAATAGTTTTCAGAGAAAGCGCTTTCTGCAAGTTTAGGAACCCCACCTTGAGAAGAGAAGTGGTTGGCCATTATTCCGTAATCCCAATCTCTGTTTCTGACACTGTTATATCTGAAGTCAAGCAGGGGAGTGACATAGAGACCTATACCTGCCTTGGCATAACCACGATATAACTTAGTCAAGGGATCCTGGAGTTTCAAGTTTGCTGCCTTGATTTTCTTAGGAGAGTATGTGACATTCATCTGCCTAGGAATGATGGTATACTTGATGTTCAATGGCTTGGGAACGGAGTCTAAGGTAGCAGGCAGTTCATCTATTTTAAATGCATTCTCTACCGTCAATTTACGATCACCCACAGAGATAATCTCTTGATCATATTGTGCTTGAGCAGCCGATCCTATTAAGAGGAAGGGGAGGTACAAGGATATTTTTTTAAATGTGCTCTTCATGCTCAGTCTTCGAATAGGTTATCAGTGTCATTTCCAGTTCCCATATTTATCTCCACGTCTTCTTCTGGGCCTGGGGATTTTCCTTTTTCCAAGGCTATAATCTTCTCGTATATACTCATGGCCTCTGCTTGAACACTTTCATCAGAGACGTTATCCATAATACTTTGAAGCGTTGCCTTTGCTTGGAAATAATCCTTCTTAGCCACGTAAACATCAGAGAGTAACATGAAGGCTTTTACCTTCCAAAACTCTTGAGACGGATAGTCATTGATGAGTTTAAAGATGCTCGCTTCGCTCTCGGTGTATTTCAGTTGATTATACTGGATTCTAGCGATATTAAACTTGGCTTCAGCGCCTAATTTCCCGCTTGATTCTTTGTCAATCCAGGTGAATTCAACTAAAGCTGCTGCTTCATTTCCTTGAGAAAGCAGAGTCTTGGCCTTGCAGAAATGTGCTTCTTTCAAAATAGCTTCAGGGGTCTTATCATCGATGATGACTACATCAGCGAAACGCCCTGCGTCTTCATAATGGCCTAGATTAAAATGACAACGCATTTGTCCAATGCGGGCTTCGAGGATGTTATTATCAAAAGTCGCTACTCGTTCCAGGTCTGTGTAATGCTCTAGAGCTTCATTATAGCTTCCGGCATCATAGGTAATGGTGGCGGCAGAGAAGAGTGAAGGTTCAGAAAAGTTATTGGTCGGTTGGGCTATTACGTATAGGTAATTGTTTAATGCTATCTCTTTATCTCCTCGCTTGTACAGGCATTCTCCCAAGTAATAACTTGCATTATTCCCGAAGATCCCCGGCTGAAATTTCTTCAAATATTCTGTGAAAGCAGTGATGGCACCTGGGCAATCATTGGCCGAATACAGATTCTCTGCGATACGATAATTAACCGAGTCTTGAGTAGCTATAGAACCTGTAGGAACGTTCACTTCATACCAAGTGTTGAACTCATCTACCCTTCCCAGTTCTACGTAAACGTCTTGTATACGCAGCTGTGCTTCATGCGAATCATTGTCGCTAGGATATTCTTCAACTACACGTTTGAAAGCTGCTATAGCTTCTTCATATTTCTTATTCCTATAATGAATCAATCCTGTAGTCAGTAATGATTTCTTCACATAAGGAGAACCTTGATGCTGAGTGATAATATCTTGGAACAGAGCAAAGGCCTCTGTGTTCCTATCCATCTTGAAATAGGTTTCTGCCAATTGATATTTAGCTGATACGTTATAGGACGAATTAGGAAAACGTTGGATGAGGTCTTTCAAGGTCTCCGTCTTGGCTTGATCATTGCCGGCAAAACCTTGAGCCCTAGATTTTTGGAATAACGCATAATCAGAGTCCAAGAGATTCATTTGGAATCCTTTAGTATAATCATTGATGGCTTGCTCATAGTTCTTAGAAACGAAAGCACAATCACCCATACGCAACCAAGCATCGTTCTCTTTTCGCTTGTCTACTTCACCCGTGGCGTTCATGAATAATTTGAAGGAAACAAGAGCATTAGGATAATCCTTCTTCATGAAATAGGCGTAGCCCGTGTTGTAATAAGCTACTTTAAAGAATCCACTATTAAAGCTACCGGGCTTAGTTTGGAATGCGTTGTAGGCACTGATGGCAGCATTGTAATCCTCTTCTTGATAGGCGATTTCCGCCTTCCAGTATTCAGATTTAGCGCTCAAGAGAGGTGCGATTTTGTACTTGTCCACTTTCAGGAACATAGTTTTCGCTTCAGCATATCTTCGGTTAAGGTAGAGTTCCACGCCACGGTTGTATGCACATAATTGATAGGCTGTCTGCGCTTTGGGGTCTAGATTCTCCATCTTATCTAATGCGATAAGCGCAGCTTCATAATTCTTGG
>CALFHF010000028.1 GCA_937875855.1 uncultured Flavobacteriales bacterium | reverse complement strand
AGGGAATTCAGACTTGCCGAGTATTTATGTCATGCCTGTTCTCGGGATCAATGGCCCTGATGGTCTTATGCCCGGACTCAGTATTTCCAATATAGAGCTACTAAGCAAAGGGTTTGAATACAGCTTCATGCCCATGTACGGCATCAAGTCATACTTTCTCACGGGAATAGCCTCCATGAACAAGCAAATCTTCATGAACGCAGGGCCATCTCATTTCGATATTGGTTTTACGGCCAAGCGCTTCGGAACAGGATATCACATAAGCGTTGAAGAAGCAGGACCAGCCTTGCCTGAAGTGAACAACATCAAGGAATTTGACCAAGTAGCCGAAGTATTCAAGCCTTATGTTTCCTATAACTACATCCCGGTAGGCTTGAAGACAGCGAGGCATAGCCTATCCTATACAGCCCATATTGTAAGCAGGGAATTCCCAGGTTTCACAGATGCCATCATGAACAGCGATGGATTAATTCTCACAGCTCCGCCTAGATTGACTGATGTTTTCCATGCCTTGGATTATCAGATGGATAAGAAAAAGGCATTGAGAAAAACGCAGATCCAAGGGATGATAGAAGGTCATGTGCATTACATGAAAATAGAAGGTTCCGTGAAGATGGAACACATCTATAACGAGAAGAAAGATAGAATTACTTGGCGTGTGTATGGCGCTAAGATTAGGCCATGGGACTTCGGGCCGTTGGGTGCGATGCTCAGCTTGAATGGTCAAGATGGAAGTGGATCTCCTGATGGATCTAGCTCTGACTATAGATATGATGGACTGTTCTTGAACAGAGCTTCAGAGAATGGATTTGCTTCCCAGCAGATGGTCAGAAATAGAGGCGGATTTACCCAATTGAGCCCCTATGGTGGGACTGATAATTGGTTGGCCAGCTTGAATTTGGAAGCAGATTTACCTATCCCTCTTCCTATAAGCGCCTATGCTAACTTTGGAGTGTATCATACAAAAGGTTCATTGACCGCTACAAAAGGAACTATAGAACCACTCTATGAAGCGGGAATGCGCATTATACTGCTCAGAGATTTAATGGATGTGAGTTTCCCAA
>CALFHF010000027.1 GCA_937875855.1 uncultured Flavobacteriales bacterium | reverse complement strand
AGAGATTTATGCGGAACATAGGTCATCATATCCATATGTTGTGGATTATTGTAAGTCCCGGCACTTTCATACTATGAATTAATACATTAGTTCTGATATTTGAAGGATGAGTACTTCCGGAAAAGTCAAAATACTTTCTACTGAAATAATCTCGCTAATTCATCACGTCAAACTCAATGAGAATGGCTGGATGGAAAAAGTCATAAGGAGTGTAATTGTATCCATCATTGGGTCAAATGCGCTAGGATAAATCTGACCAAGCCATTTGTGATTACTTGAAATCTGATGACATTGAAGTTTTTTTAAAGGCCTATAGCCTGAAGTCCGAATTTGACAGGGAGTCTCTATCAAAATACAATTTAACTAATGAACAACTCGCTGCTACTGCATGGTTTCGCAGTGAGATTTCGCTGACATTAAGCATACCCTGAAAACGATTAGACAATTCCATGTCATACCCCAGCCCCGCGCACAGCTTCCCGCTCACCGCGCTAGCGCGCGGCTCCGCCATGGGCCGTAGCATACATTTGTTACGTTGTGAGGCATTTAAAATAAACTCTTGAAAGAAGAAAGAAATATAATTCGTTTTGGAAAACCGCGAAACATACCGTCATCACTGGACGGTATTGAAATAATATACCCTTATGAAATCGTGTTTTCTTCCAAAGAAGAATATAAACTCCCGCAGGAAAAAGTAGATAAAAAAGCTATTACGGTTTCAATCTCAGGCACCTTAGCAATTAGTTGGGGGTTTGGAATTTGGCAGCCTTCAGAGAGCTATCGAGACTTGATCAAGGTGCCGTACAGGCGGAAATAAGCCAGCCAGTGATGGGACTAGTCGTCCATCAGCAGTTTATACCCTACGCCCCGTATGTTCACGATCTTCACCTTGGGGTCCTTCTCTAGCTTCTTACGCAATTTGGAAATAAACACATCTAGCGTGCGGCCTACATAATCTCCTTCATCTCCCCATACCAGGTTTAGGATTACATCACGTGCTATGGTCTCGTTGGCCTTCTCACAGAGTACCTGGAGCAACTCGGCTTCCTTGCCACTCAATTCTATAAGATCACCGTCAAGGGTCAAGGCCGCAGTTCGCGTATCAAAAAGGAATCTGCCCAGGGAGATCACATGCGGATCTTCATTCACAGCCTTCCTTCTTTTTCTCAGCATAAGTAATACGCCTATGAAGATCATCAATCCCAATGCAAAAGGAATGTACTTCCTCTGATCATCCTCATCTTTCACTTCGTTCATGGCGACCTCAGCATGCTCAGCTTCTGTGGGCGTGGCATTCTTCAAGATGATCAACAAATCATAGCATCCCATGGGTACGTCTCTAGATGCGCAAGGGATGATGTTCTTTCCCTCCAAGTCGCTTATCTCATAACTGTACACAACCTCCCCTGTCTCACAGGTCGCCACTTGTAGGTTATAGCCCATGCCTATGCCCGTGTCCTTCACCAGGGTATTCACAGTATGCACCAGTGTATCGGGATTGAAGGCAAATTCAGTATCAAAGCTGATCTTGTATTTCCCCTGCTCCTCGCGAATGGGTAATACCCTCGAGGTGCTGTCTCCGGCTTGAAGCAGAATCTGATGTCCTATCATGCGCAGGGAGACTTCTATGTGCTCATCAGGTATCAGCACTTGGGCATGAGTCTTCACGTGGAGTAAGAACATGCTCAGGAAGGAAAGGAAGACTATCTTCAAGGGACTAATGTGCATGCCACAAAGCTATTGGTTTATGGGGCTATTCGCATTGATTTACATTGCATTTACATCATTTTACCTTTGTCATAGCCCTTACGCATAGCGCCTACCCTACATTTGGTAAACGCAAAAAAAAAGCATCATGAAAAAGAGCATCCTTAGTATAGGTCTGGTAGGAATTGCATTCACCCTTGCAGCATTCAGTTTTATGGATCGACACGATTCCCTCTCTCCTCAAGATGGTAAGGAGTGTATTGCAGCCATAGTGTCGAACAGGGATTCAGTGAAAGCTGTGCATGCAAAACCAGATTTCGAGATCTACTACGATGTGGATTCTAGGTTCTTAATGACTGTGACCAAGGAAGAACTGGCTAAGGCCGAGACCTTCCTAGATCTCTTTCCGCGAGATAAAAACCTGAATATCGTTTCCTATTCCTCTGTCAACATTGCCCGCTTCGATGAAAGCGGCACGAACGAACTCGGTGTCACAAGCGAGAGTGGAGGACTCAATGCCTCTCAAAGGGAGCTCCTGCGTTCCTATTACTACTCAACCAACTTCGTGGCCACGGCCTATTACAAAAAGAAAAATGAGAGTACAGGTTTCGTAGAGGAATCATACAGCACTCCTCATTTTACTATCGTGCCTGAGACCGAGGCCTACCTCATGCTGGGTAAAGAGTCCTTAGTCAAGTACTTAAAAAAGAATACCGAGGCATACACCCATCTCCTTGATAAGAAAACAGTGCAAGCGGGTAAGGTCACGTTCACTGTGGGCATAAACGGGAACGTGAGTCAGGCGCTCTTGACTTCTACTTCTGGCAGTGCTGAGTTAGACGAGCGTGTGCAAGACTTAATCCTGAACATGCCTATGACATGGATCCCCGCTGCCGATGCCAAGGGCTTGAGTGTAGCACAAGACTTCGTGTTCTTCTTCGGTATAATGGGATGCTGAGAAGGGGGGAATGAAAATGAAAATGGCCCTTCGACAGGCTCAGGGGCCAGAATGGAAAGAGGGAATGGAAAAGGAATGAAGGATGAATTTCCAGGCATAAAAAAACCCGCTCTTCTCAGAGCGGGTTCCAACCAAACATGTTTAACCAACCAAAATCAATTCGGTAAAATCACGGTGTTAATCCCGTGTATTACACCGTTCGTTCCTTGAATATCTACAGACGTCACGGTGGACATTCTGTTTTGTGTGTCAGTGATGACCACACCATTGCTCAAGTCAATGGAGATGTTCTGTCCGTTCACTGTTTGCACGGAGCCAGAAGGCACTTCATCGCTATTCACATTTCCTGAGACCACGTGATACGTGAGTACACCTGATAATCCATCAGTACCTAAGGCATCAACCAAAGCAGGTACATCAGCTAGGTTCAATTCTGTAAGCAGATTACCAAAGGCTACTTCGTCAGGTGCGAATAAAGTGAATGGCCCAGACGTTGGATCACTCATTAAGGCATCTAGACCTCCATCAGCGATTCCTAAGGCAGCGGTCAAGGTTGCATAAGTAGGATTCACCTCTAATAGTTGATAGATGCTCATAGGTAAGATCACCTGATCTATAATGTGAATGACTCCATTAGAAGCCATCACGTCTGCGGTGGTTACTGTTGCTCTGTCATTGATAATTACTCCAGCAGTTGTGCTGGTGTATATAGATAGTGCATCGCTTGTTGCATTGGTCGCAAGTGTTCTAACATAACCTGTAGGAACCATAGTACTAGTGACCACTGAACCTAATACGTGATACAGAAGCACATTCTGAAGGCCATCAGTTCCGAGGGCTGCTTCTACTTCGTCCAAGCTGCTTAGGCCTAGTTCTGATAACAAGTCCATAAATGCATCATCGGTTGGAGCAAATACAGTCAATGTCTGATTCGCGTCAGCTACTGTTACATCCAAACCAGTTCTGGTTAAGGCGTCTACTAGAATGGTGAAGTTGCCATTCGCTACAGCGATTTCGGCAATAGTGCTCATTTGAGGTGTTACAGGAGTAGGTGTGTCATCTTCCTTTTTACATGAGGAGAAGACGAGTGTGCAGGCTAATAGGACTGCGTATGATTTCAAACTGAATAAGTTCATTAGTTTAAGCTTTAAGATAGAGTTGATTAGTAGTAATA
>CALFHF010000026.1 GCA_937875855.1 uncultured Flavobacteriales bacterium | reverse complement strand
TATTGGCGTGAATAAAGGCGCATGTAGCAATATCGTTATTTATATCAAAGATCGAGAGATTCATAGGGTGAATTTCATTACCAAGCCTGAGAACAAGTTCTTTCCTTTGGACAAGATAGCCGCAGAGGAATTAATCCTGAAAGATTTCAAGTGGATCAATGATGAAAGGCCATTAAGTGCTGATGATCTGTTTCAGGTAAAGTGATATTAGTATTGATTCTGGTTTTCGATTACAGTGAATAAGGCAGTTGCCGTTGCCCCCTGATTTTGCCGTTCTAATTGCCCTTCATCCTGTTCCAAAGCATTACCATAACCCGCGTTCCTTCTTCCTTTCCAGGTCTTGGAGGTGGAATAACTTTGACAAGTAGGCCATCCCCTTGGGGAATCAACTGATATGCAAAAACAAATTCACCATCCTTTCTAGGCTCACCGAACATCCCAAAACGAAGATCATTATAGACTAGTGTATCGTTGCGATAGGAAATTGCATACTCTCCAGCAGTCAAGTGAAATAAGCGCTCTACCTCAGGACTATTCTCGTACTGACCTAATAGCTCGCGATTCTTATCTATACGCACCCAAGAAATTGGTTGAGTATCGAAAACGGAATAATATGAGATGAGATAGGCATCACCAATGTTCACATTGGCAGTCCAAAGGATGCTATTCAATGGAGTAGGACGAGTAGACATACTTACATAGTCTTGTCCCATAGCCCTCAGCGTGTTTCTGAAATGTGTGAAAACAACATACTTCATGACCAAGGTAAAGAGCATATAGACCGAGCTAAGTCCAATTCCAATCCAGTTCATGGTATTACGCCAAGAACTTTCACGCTTTATGAATAAGACCGCAATGACGCAAAGCATGAATGGAACTGTATAAAGAGGATCCACAACGAAGATGTTGTTCCAAGAATATTTCCAAGGGAAAGGCCAAAGGAGCTGAGTTCCCCATGAGGTATGTGCATCCAAAAGAGGATGAGTGAAGAGACACCAAAACAGAAGTTTGGTCCAATCTTTTTGAGTGCTCAGAGTATTTGAAAGCTGCATGCGCACAGTGGCCCAGAAGAAAAGAGCCGAAACAGCAATGACAGCCCCTATGACAAGAGGAGTCAAGGACATAGATATCACAAAACCCGCTAGGGCTAAGATGATGAGATAAATGAAATAGCGTTCTTTCTTATGAATAAACCAAGCCAGGACTGGCGCCATAACAAGGCTGAAGAAGAGGGAATGGGAAATTCCTCGATGCCATTCGTTAGCCGTAAGATCATCCACGAAGACCTTGCTGATTACATCCAAATCTGGTATGGTACCGGCCACAGCTCCCCATAACAAGGCTTTATTTCCTACTTTCTTACCTAAGACAGCCTCACCTATGGCCGCTCCCAGCACGATCTGCGTCAACGAGTCCATAGCTGATTATCCGACTTTTTTAAAAGGATTCCGAGTCTCGAATTCGCTGGGCTTAACGGATGCAAGCACTGGAGCTATGAGCTTATTGGCCAATGCATTCCTGTGCTTAGTATACAACCTCATATCCACTGGATAGGCTCCTAATGTGCTTTTTGCTTGTTCAGCAGTGCGCCCCATTATAAGCTGTTTCATTCCAAGATGGATGGCATCGCAAAGCAACTCTACCAGCATGCGTTGATACAAACTAAACTGCTCGTTCTTTTCATAGTCAATACCGACATAATGCGCATCTATGTAATCTTCATGAACGAAAGCCGAATTAAATCCGATCATTACTTCATTTTCGAAGAAACCTTTGAAGATCAACTTCTCCTTCAGGGTGTTTTTCCAAGCTACATAAATCTCTGATTTGAGCTCACCAAATTTGAAAGAGCTCTTCTCAAGGACTTGCTGGAAGAGTTCATTGATTCTATCAGCATACTTGGCAATCTCTTCAACATCCATATCACGCACTTCTATGGCATCAGATTTCTTCAATATAGACTTCAATCGTGTGCGCGACTTACTCGTAATGGCTTCTTCATAATCTTCAAGATTCTTCCAAGATGTATTTATGTCCATCACCATATTCACGTCCATGCGAAACATGTGATAGCGCTTGCTTAGCAGACAATCAGAAACATTAAATTCATTAGGTGCGAACTCTTTGAAAAGCACGATGGAAGCCTTTCCACGGTGTTCTTTTGTCCTTCTGAATCGATCCATGGTTTCCTCCACTGCAGCTAAGGCAGCTTCATGTGGCACTTTATCTTGAAACTGGTATCCGAAACGCCCGCATTGGAATACATTTCCATTTACGATGGTCCTTACTTTCATCTCCTTCACTATGTAGCTACCTATGCCTTTGCCAAGCTTCTGAACAGCATCGCGGTACTTGCTTCCATTATCTACTAAATCTACGAGTTGGAAATAGGCTATTCCTAAAGGTTGATATTCTTCACAATAGAAGATTACATATCGGAATTCCATATCACCCTCCATTGTCTGCTCCAAAGCCTCCAAATAAGGAATGCTCAGATAAAGCTGACCTTCATTCACCTCTTCCCAGTGCTCGTGATTGAGCAATTTGACCGAATCAAATATGGCATGTCTGAAATCTGGGATATCCTTGCAAAAGGCCGATTTAAGTGAAAATTTATTGTTCAAATGCATTGCAATGCGCGAAGGCTAGTGTTTGATAAAGGACTCGCTCTTAACTAGTTCTTTAGATTCTACCACGATAGTGTATCGACCTGCAGAAAATCCTGTAAGATCCATAAGAGGTCGCTGAGGTCCGTATGTATTCATATGGCTCATTAATCGTCCAGAGGAATCGAAAATTCGGAGTGTGTATGCTCCATTCATCCTATAGCAATCTACCTGAATAGTACTGGTAGCCGGATTTGGAAACAAGCGAATACTCACTTCTGTTTCAGTTTCTTGAAGACCTGAGGTCAGTTCTACCTGATCTACAATACCACAATAGACACCTGCTCCATGAGTGCCTATGAAAACTTTACGGTCTGTCATTCTACTGTCGATATAGGAAACTATGGAACTGCCTATATTTTCAGGACCATCAGCGTTCCACAGGGTATTCGTACCATCCAAATAACTGGTGCTGAATAATCCCACGCTGGTTCCTACGAAGTAATACACCGAGTCAGGATGCCAGCGATGAATGCGCGCCCAACGGCATGAAGGGCCATTTCCTGTTCCACCAATTGTTTGCTCAAGGTTCCCTCCAACTTTTTCCCAAGAAACGCCTGCATCCTCTGTATAATAGAGGCTGTACACATTATAATTCGTGTAGACAATCATGGCTTTATCTGAGTCAATTGGATCTATCGCGATGCAATCAATATGCCCTGGAGGCAATGCAGAATCAGTGACATCAACGAATGGAGAAGCGGGATTAGAGGCATCATCTATTCGGAAAACCTTTTCATTATTTGTTCCAAGGTACATTCTGCCTGAACCATCCTCGGCCATTGAAATAGATGTGATTCGGAGACCAGCAAAAGGGATGGAATCTGTGAAAGTCTGCCATCCCAAAGCATCTGCTTCAAAGCTGTCATTCATGGCCATAGTGTCAATCCCAAAATGATAATAGAGCTTGTTCTGATATGGAAAATACAATCGTGCATCATTCTCTGGATCCAATACGAAAGGATGAATGAATTCATGTCCATCAGCTTCTAATCCAGGGTCTATGCGTTCAAAAGAGCTAAGCATTCCATCTGCACCAATAAGGCACTTGAACACTCGTCCTTGCTGAATGGACATAAGGACATAGTCTTCTGTTTGAGCAAAAGCGGTATAGGCTCCGTCTCCATTCAATGGCAGCGTCCATATCGCCTGAGAATCATCAGAATCGGTAAAATAATTTCCATTATCCTGAAATCCAGCAATCAATTTATCTGAGGCATTTCCTTTTTCTATCCCCAATCCATAGACTTGGGTACTGAGGTAGCCGTGATTCAAGGATGTCCATTGCACTTGTGCGGCATTCAGGTCAGTAGTTTTGAATAACCCGCCATCGGTAGCATTAATCATAGTACTTGGACTTGATGGAGGAAAAACCATCTCATGAATATCAGGATGGTGATCTTCATATACAAAGAAATCAGGGAAAGCCGAATCAATGCCGTAACCACCAATCTGCGTGGTGTTATCAGCCGTGCTGAAGGCATCTGTGCTTCTATACAAGTTTGTCCCGCCTATGAAAAGGTTCTGGGAATTTGAAGGGTCAATGCGTATGGTCAGGTCATAGCCACTTTGAGGATAGAAATCATCAAAAGGGCCATCACCATCAGGGAGGTTCGAAGTGAGCTCAGTCCATTGACCACCGGCTCCGCTCCCATCACCACTGAGGTATTCATATTTCCAAAGGGCAGAGTATTGGATACCACCATTGAAGAATTGCCCTTGAAAACCAGAAAGGCTATCAACATTAGCCGCTAGAAAGTAGAGGGTGTTTTCATCGTTTGGGTCAATTTCCATTACGGTGCGACCGAATTGGGCGGGATAGTCATCAGGTCTTATGTCAGTGAAAGTTATCCCATCATCAGAGCGATAAACTCCTGCATTAGGCCCTAATCCAAAGGAAACCACAGAGTTTTCATAACTCAAGGTCGCATACACAACCCCTGAAGGACTCACTGAAACATCACTGAAATAGGAGGATCCAGACGCATTAGAAGAAAGCAATACTTGTTGCCAGGAAGTTCCGCCATTTGCGCTGCGGTATATAGCGCCATAGGTAGCCACGTATAGTTCAGTGGCATCTAGGTTGCTTGAGTCTATGGCGATGCGCCATATACCTTCCCAGAAAGAATCAAAGCTTTGAGGACTAGGATTACTTGTAGAGGTAATACTAGCCCAAGTCTCTCCACCATCTTCACTTTTATAGACTCCTTTACCTAGGAAGAAAGCTCCGGGGGCACTTTGGGATGCACCTAGAAGTTCCCCAGTAGTGTAATACCATTCAGCTTCGTGCCCAGGACGAGGATCTTGGATGATAGAGGTCACTATTTGATTAAACAGATATGGACTCACTTTATACCAAGATTGACCAGCATCTACTGATTTCCATACTCCGCCAGAGGCGGCTCCAGCGAGGAGAATATTTTCATTTGTCTTGTCTAAAACCAGGGCTCTTGTACGACCTCCAACATTAAAAGGGCCGCGAGAATACCATGTATTTACAGAGCGCATAGCGGGACTAGAGTGCAGTGAAGAAATGAAATCCAATTCCTTCTCTCTCATCTGCTCGGGAATTTTTCCTGTTTCAGGATCCACGAGTTTCATGAGTTCGTGATTAGCTCTAGCATGAGGATTCGCCTTCGAGCCAGCAGAAGTTGCTACTGCATGAATAGTGACTGGTGCTTTCTGTTCAATAACAGAGCATGCAGAGAAAAGGAAAAGTAGCGTGAAGAGAAGTAGGTGCTTATTATTCATGATAGGGCTATGAAGTGCTAAAGCTACGGCTTAGAAAAAACAATAAGAGGAGGCCGATAAATCGACCTCCCCTACTTTCATTCAAAAACCAATAAACCAAACGTTTAAATGAAAAATCTTAGAGTCCCTCAATGGCTCCATTAATTTTAAAGATACATTGAATCTCATCCGAGATAACATTCTCTTTCAAAGGATGCTCGAATGCCACTGCGAAGTGCTTTCGATCAAATGTAAACTCCCCTTTAAGGGCAATAGTTCCATCACCTTTTGTTTTGTCATATTCACTCAAGCCTATAACTTCAGATTCACCTTTAATGGTCAACTCACCCTTCTCAGCAGAAAACATTTTGAATGAAGCCTCTGGAAAGCCCTCAACATCAAAGAAGTCCGCACTTCCTAAGTGTTTCGCCAGCATTGCCTTTGTCTTCTCTTCACTATAATTCCCATCATTGGGAAAAATGCTGGTCATGTCAAC
>CALFHF010000025.1 GCA_937875855.1 uncultured Flavobacteriales bacterium | reverse complement strand
GATTTCTCTCAACTTTGGCAATGGCCATAGCTCATCATCCACTAATTGTTCTAGGGTATCAACATCCTCTCTTACTAAGTCCATAAGCGGTTTCACATGGTCGCAGTATGCCAATGCAGTCTTCTTGCTGTTCCCCATATTGTTCGCCTTCTTACGTTCCTGCCTCATTTTTTCAGCATTCTCACTTAATCTGTCCATAGAGGCAGCGATGCGCTTCACCAGATCCACCTGTGTTTTACATTGTGCTTTGGGCCCGAGTAAATCCTTCATGCTCATAGCACTATCTACCAATTCGCTTTGATAAGAAATAGCAGCAGGGATGATGTGATTTAACGCCATATCAGCAGTAACTCTAGATTCTATCTGAAGCTTCATAGTGTAGTTTTCCAACGCAATTTCATGGCGTGCATGCAACTCTTCCTTCGTGAAGATTCCCATCTCAGTGTAAAGCTTCTCTGCCTCTTTCGTGATCATGAAATCTAAGGCACGTGGAGTGTCTTTTACATTCTTCAAACCGCGTTTAGCAGCTTCTTTCACCCATTCATCACCATATCCATTTCCTTCGAAACGAATCTTCTTACTGGCTATGATGTACTCACGTAACACTTTCAGGATAGCTTCATCCTTCTTCACTCCTTTCTTAATCAATGACTCTACTTCAATATGAAAATCTGTCAACTGCTTGGCCATGATCGTGTTCAACACTACCATAGGAACAGCGCAGTTTGCAGAACTCCCTACTGCTCTAAATTCAAATTTATTTCCTGTGAATGCAAATGGAGATGTCCTATTTCTATCGGTATTATCCAAAAGAATTTCAGGAATTTTTCCAATATTCAGCTTCAGTGCCGTCTTGGCTTCTGGAGTCATTTTTCCTGCCGAAATGCTCTTCTCTAACTCATCCAGTGTCTTGGAAAGCTGAGAACCTATGAATACTGAAATGATAGCTGGTGGCGCTTCATTAGCTCCTAATCTGTGATCATTTCCTGCCGAGGCTATGCTCGCTCTTAGTACATCAGCGTGGTCATGAATCGCCTTGATAATGTTCACAAAGAAGGTCAAGAATTGAAGATTGCTCTTAGGGTTATGTCCTGGTTGAAGAAGATTTATTCCTGTATTTGTAGCAAGGGACCAATTATTGTGCTTGCCACTCCCGTTGACTCCTGCAAATGGCTTTTCATGCAATAATACCCTGAAGTCATGTTTCTGCGCCACTTTTTCCATGAGGTCCATTAAGAGCAGGTTATGGTCGTTAGCTAAGTTGCATTCTTCAAAAATCGGAGCTACCTCGAACTGGTTTGGAGCTACTTCATTATGACGTGTTGTAACAGGTATTCCTAGTTCCAAGGCTTGTGATTCATAATCACGCATGTAGCTCAGAATCCTATCTGGAATAGACCCGAAATAGTGATCATCTAGCTGTTGTCCTTTCGCTGGATAATGCCCGAAGAGTGCTCTACCGCACATCAAAATATCAGGACGTGCATTGAAATGTGCCTTGTCTACTAGGAAATATTCTTGTTCCCAGCCTAGGGTGGCGGTTACTTTAGAAACGTTTTTGTCAAAATATTGACACACAGGAATTGCGGCTTTCTCCACTGCAGCAAGAGCTTTAAGTAAGGGCATTTTATTGTCCAATGACTCTCCCGTATAGCTCAAAAAAATAGTAGGAATAACCAAGGTTTTTCCAATCACGAAAGCCGGTGAAGATGGGTCCCAAGCGGTATATCCTCTCGCTTCAAAAGTGTTTCTCAATCCACCATTTGGAAAGCTGGAAGCATCGGGCTCTTGCTGCGTGAGCATGCTCCCACGAAATGCTTCAATAGCCCTTCCGCCTTCTATAGGAGTAAAAAAAGCATCGTGCTTTTCCGCTGTAGCACCTGTCAATGGCTGAAACCAATGCGTATAATGTCCGACACCATGGCTCATGGCCCATTCTTTCAAAGCAGATGCAACGTGATCAGCCACTTCTCGTTCTATTCTCGAACCTGTATCAATAGCCTTCTTGACAGCCTTATACACAGGCCCAGAAAGGTATTTTCTCATAGCATCGTCATTGAATACTTTGCTTCCGTAGTAATCTGAAATCTTATCGCTAGGTGGGTTGAAAGGCTTTGGTTGTCTGTGAAGTACATCTTCCCAGGCCTTGAATCGAAGTGTTGCCATGTTATACTTTAGGTTTTTGAGGGTATACGATATGTATTTCTATTCGTTTTACAAATGTACCCCCCTATTTTTATACCCCAAAGCTCAGAATAATATATTTTTCAGACGTGACCC
>CALFHF010000024.1 GCA_937875855.1 uncultured Flavobacteriales bacterium | reverse complement strand
ATTTTTGCGGAGCTATGAATGACCCCCAACAAAGCTTGGTAGCCAATTTCATTCCGCCATATCCGCAGGTTACTATTGAATCAGAAGGTCAATATTGTCCTGGATTAGGTGTCGCGTTAAGTACTGTAAATGAAGGAGGAACTTCCGCCTTCACCTACCTTTGGGTAGATGAATATGGTGTGACTTATGAAGACGCTGCTGAGATTGTAGTAGATCCACAATTGAGCTAT
Organism: uncultured Flavobacteriales bacterium; assembly: GCA_937875855.1. Taxonomy (GTDB): domain Bacteria; phylum Bacteroidota; class Bacteroidia; order Flavobacteriales_D; family JABDKJ01; genus JABDLZ01. The sequence continues at coordinate 7,934 of CALFHF010000024.1, read as the reverse complement.
CCTGCTGATGAGAATGGCGCAGTTACATTCTTCGTTACCCTGTCGGATGCATGCAGCCCAAGTCGTGTCGCTACAGATTCTGTGGAGGTGGTCTTCCGTGAACCACTTGAGGTCAGCTTGCAGATGAATGACTTCATCTGTACGGATCAGGAATTAGACTTGAATACCGAGGGAATAGGAGGATATCCTCCCTACAGCTATTCTTGGAGTGTAAAAGACCTTATGGGAAATACACTCCCGCTTGTCATAGAGCCCTTCCCATTTGATGGTGAAGGAGTTGCCTATGGATTTGTGGAAGATGAGATGAACAATCCAAGTGGTATGTATGTCATCGAAGTGCAGATGGACGATTGGTGTAGTCTTGAAGATGGATCCTTCGTGAGTGTAGCTTTGGACGCTGATACGGTGGAAGCTCAAGGATGTTTTGTCCCCAACGTAGTGTCACCTAATGGTGACGGCATGAATGACAGTTTCATTGTCTATCGCTTAATCAATACCCCTGGAACTATGTCTATTTTCAATAGATGGGGTAAGCTGCTGAAGCAGACTAACTTGTCAGAATGGCAACCAACTGATGAAGCGGAAGGAACTTATTTCTTCACTATCCAATATACGAATGGAGAGTCAGAGAAAGGCTCATTCACGATAGTCAGGTAAGGTATCTTTAATGAATGGAGCAATGCGCCACCGGACTCCGGTGGCGCATTCTTTTTTTAAGACATGCAGTCAATCAGAGCCTGAATGTCTTGTTCTTCATTGAACAGGTGTGTTGAAACCCTGATATACGCCCCTCGAACTGATGTGCGTATATTTTTCTCGGCCAATTTCTCGCTGAATTTGGCAGGACTCATACCTTCTGGTGGGTAGATACCCTGAATATGTGCGCTCTGATGTGTTGGGTCCACTTCCTGCCCATTCTTCTTCAATACGGCATAAAGAGGTTGCATTAGATTTCGGCAATAGGAAGATATAGCTGCGGGGCTCCATTCCATCACCTGTCTGATTCCTTCGCTCTGCATGGGGATAGAGATGAAATTGCTGGCTTCTCCTACCTCGTAACGACCTGCCATGGGTATATAGATTCTACCATAATCAGTGAGGTCGCTGAAAGCCTGTGCATTTGTGCGATTTCTCCAACTTTCCTCTATAGGTCTTCCATGATGAAAATGGGGGCCATAATATGCCATGGCCACAGAATATGGCCCCATGAGCCATTTATATCCGGCACATATCAACGCATCTATTTTATATTCCTGAACATCCATTGGGGAGACTCCGACTCCTTGCGTTCCGTCTACGATAAGCAACGTTTTAGTCTCTTGACATCGAGCTGAGATGGCCTTCATGTCAAAGCGAATTCCGTTCATCCAATGCACACAGGACATAACGAGTATAGAGCTCTCGGGTTTGATAGCCTCTAACACGCGCTGATTCAATGCTTTTCCGTCCAAAGAATCAGCTGATCCAGGACCTATTTCTTTCAATTCTTGAGCATGATCTTCACACCAACGCTCTAAGGCCAGTCTTCCACTTGGAAACTCTCCTTGTAAGATAAGGGCATGCCCACCTTTTTTAGGGCAAACATTCTGAATTGCATTGGCCATTCCATACGAAGCAGATGGGATAATAGCGATCTCTTCAGGATGGGCTGCGTGAATGAGTGAAGCAAAGTGCTTTTTAAGAAGATTCACCTCATCGAAGTAATTTGAGGCAACGAAATGGCCCGGATATCTTCGCTTGTTTATGCCTTTTAAGCCTGCTTCTTCCACTGATTTTAACAATGGAGCCATGGAAGCACAATTCAGATAGTGCTCATTTTCAGGAATTTGGAAGAGATGTTTCTGTGACTTCACGGCTATAGACATTATAATGTTGGTAGAAGAGGCCGCAAGGTAAGGTTCCTTGATGAAGCTTTCGCCAACTTTGGATTCAAGGCAATAAAGCCCGTTTCTATTATGAAAGTGAGTATAACAAGCATCAAGCTGAATTCAATCTGGAAATTACCTTCCTTGGCCATGTACGTGATGAAAATCAAGCGCCAAAGCAAAAAAGCGGGTGCCTTGGAAGTTGCAAGTAAAGGAGGATTCGGGACTATTCATTACACGATGAGCCTGTGGCCTAATGAGGAAAGTATAGAGTCTTTTTCTAAGAGTGATGCGCATCTTGAAGCGTTGAAAAAAAGCAGACAATTGGCTGAGGAAATTCAAGTCTTGACTATGGACGGAAAAGCTCTTCCCGCGTTGGAAGAAGCTAAGGTTTTACTCGAAAAAGAGGGAAGGACTATACGATATTGAAACCATGATTAGTTCAATAAAAAAGGGCTGCTAGATATTCTAGCAGCCCTTTTTTAGTTTAGGTCTTCACAGAATCAATGCTGCACTGCGAAGCGTTTGTTCACAGTTCCTGTTGCTGAGTTCAATACCAGGATATATGATCCTTGCTCCATTTCTGCAGTATTCAGCTCGAGAATGTTCATTCCTGAAGAAAGACTCCTGTTTTCATTGGAGATCATTCTTCCTTGCATATCTATGATAAAGACATTCACCACTCCTTTCTGATTTAGGTCGATACTCACGTTCATTCGGTCGTTCACCGGATTAGGATACAATGAGAACTCCATTGATTCCTGTCCTAGGTCTCTTGAAATAACCGCATTGTTCACCGACTCCTCATCTATCAAGATAGACGCAGTGCCATTACAACCCGTTATGGTTATGTCATCCAAGTGAATAAGATCAGAGTCATCTGAAGCGTCATTCCTGAAGCGAAAACGAGTAGTGGAGCTGAAAGGCCCTGCAATCACCACTTGATCCGTGTAGAAGGCTCCGTTGTTGAACATACTGCCGCTCACATAGGCTTTGACGGTTGTATAGGTGGACCCTCCATTGGTGGAATACTGCAACCAGAAATCTTCACCGCTCTCCATACTATAAGCGTAGAAGAAGAACTCGATGGTCACTTCTTGATAGCTGCTCAGATTCAGACTTGATGTAGTGGTCAATGAAGTAGTGGTGTTATCTCGGATCCTGATAGATTTAGATCCGCTATAACTGTATGCTGAAGTAGTTACTCGCGCACAATCTCTTCCGCCATCTGTCCATATTCCCCATGAGCTTTCGAAGGTATTGGTATTCACTGTTCCATAAGTACAACCTGTTCCACCGCATGGGGAACATAGTGGGCCTCCACAATCGACTCCGGTCTCATTTCCGTTCTGGATTCCATCGTTACAGGTTGGGGCAGGAGGGGCTCCAACACAGAAGTTGGTTGTTGCTGAAGTGGTGAAAGTTGAACCAGATACCAAAGTTCCGCTCGGTCCAGTTATGCTGTATGATCCATTACCATAGGAACAACAGATACCATCTCCATACGTATCGCTTATGGTGAAGTCATAGCATCCGCTAGGCAAACATAAGCTGATATTCAAGGTGGAACCATCAGCTTGACTGGCGTAGGTTCCTCCTGATGCCACAGTGGCCCCTGAGCTATTCTTCAAGTTCCATGAGGTCTCTTCAGGGTAATTATCAAACGTGATACTTACAGTTATACTGGTGCCAATGCATGAACATGCAGAGCAACTTGGGCCTCCACAATCTACCCCTGTTTCTTGACCATTCTGAATGCCATCGCTACACGTTGCAGTGGGAGGGGCCGAGCCGCACGCTGCTGAAGTCAATAGTGAAGCACGAGCGCCTGCTGTATCGAACAATGCGCGCATGCGCACATTCTGACCAGCAGTGAAGAGGTTCATGCAAGCATCGTCAGAGTAGTCCATATAGTTCTGCACCATGTCAGTGGTTCCGCATGAGACATGTCCTATTGCACAACCATAATTCGCAGCATCTGAAGAAGGGGTATCGCTGATGAAGTCATCGACCGTGCAACCGCCATCTCCCCAGATATGCCTTAGATTCAACCAATGTCCGACTTCATGAGTAGCTGTCCTACCTAGGTCAAATGGTGCTGAAGCGGTTCCGATAGTCCCGAAATATTGGTAATCTATTACTACTCCATCGGTTGATGCGCTGCCGCCCGGAAACTGCGCGTAGCCCAAGATTCCACCGCTGATATCGCAGACCCAGATGTTCATGTATTTGCTTGAATTCCAAGCATCCTTTCCTCCTGAGGAATTGAACTTCATCTGATCATTGGTGCCAAAGGAAGTCATACTCGTGGAGGTTCGTGTAATTCCCGTAGTAGCATTTCCACTTTGATCCACTGAGGCTAAACAGAACTCGATCTGTGAATCCTGTGCTTGTGACCATACATTGCTGGCATCCGAATTCAATCTTCTAAAATCAGCATTGAGCACATTCAGTTGAGATTGGATCTGAGCATCGCTTATGTTTTCTGAAGCGGTGTTATACACCACGTGCACAACCACTGGTATATTGATAACACCATTGACAGATCTCTGCGCAGGATGATCCGTAAAATTTTCAGTGTGTCTCTCTATTCGCTCCATTTTCTCGAGGCGCTTGGCATCGTTCTGAATCTGGTATTCCAGATACTCCATGGATCCACATACTCTCTGAGCCGTATAACTTGCTGAAATCCCTGTGATGAGACCCAACACTAGTAGTACTTTTTTCATCTTGATAGAATTAGATTAATGACTGTTCTTAAGAAAGTCAATGAGTGGTCCAGAATGGCAATTGCTCATTGGCGATAGCAAGAAGGGCAATAAGAATCGAGATTTCATATGATTGTCTCGAAAAAAATTATGCTGTCAATAAGAAATTCAGACAGCTAAGAAGAGGCAGGAATCAGACCCAGGAAAAAAGGGTGGAGCAGAATTCTTTTTGAATTGAGATGGTCTTGTCCTTGGCATACCATTTCTGAACAAGGATGCTGAACTCTTCATAAGGTATAGGATCACTATCTTTCTTCCTTGCCATAACCATGTCTTGTATAGCAACAGGTCTTGGTCCCCAATGGCCTAGAAGTCGTCCATCTTCCTGACTAATGCCGATGAAAAAAGGAATGGAACGGCTACCATGAGTAAGAAAATGATCCATCACTTCAGGATGCTCATCTCTCAAGATGAAGCGCGTGTCCAGGTGCTTAGTTCCATCTGCAATCTTCTGAATGACAGGGATTACCTGAGCTGCATCTCCGCACCAAGCTTCAGTGATGACCAGTAGTGTAATTCGTGATTTTATTTGGGTTAATCCTTCAGAAATTTCAGGAAGGAGCTTCGTGGTTTTATCCAATCGCTCCATACGTACCTTGTTCAGATTTGTATAATGAATATAGTCCTCCGTTTGAACAGGTCCTGTGGTGCGTCCATCAGCTAACAAATCACTAATCATGGAGCGATATGCCTCATAGCTCTGAGCCTTTTGCAAGGTCTTCTTAAGCAGATGTTCTAATGATTCATTTTTCATACAAGCTACAGAGCTGCTTATTTCAAAGCTGAAATGAGGGCTTCTCTTTGCTCCTTAACCTTGTCATTGCTCAAGTACTCATCAAAACTCATCATCTTTTCTAGATGTCCGTTTGGCATAAGTTCAAGAACCTTGGTTGCAACAGTTTGCACGAATTCATGGTCATGAGAAGTGAATATCACCGTTCCTTTATAATCTTTCAACGCATTGTTCATGGCTTGAATAGATTCCAAGTCCAAGTGATTCGTAGGTTCATCAAGAACCAAGAAATTAGCTTCTGCCAGCATTAAGCGAGAAGTCATGCAACGCACTTTTTCTCCTCCTGAGAGCACGTTGGCTGACTTGAAAATCTCTTCTCCTGAAAAGAGCATCTTGCCCAAGAATCCTCTGATGAAGACTTCATCCTTCTCCTCAGAATATTGCCTTAGCCAATCTAGGAGATTCAAGGAAGTATCAAAGAACTCTTGATTCTCATTAGGCATATACGCGGTGGTAATAGTCTCCCCGAATGTGAACGTTCCATTATCAGCCTTTTGTTCGCCCATAAGGATATCGAAGAATGCTGTGATAGCTGTGCTGTCATTAGCAATAACAGCGATTTTATCTCCACGTGTCACATTTAAATCCACGTTCGTGAACAAGGGTCCGTCTGATCCCTTCCTGCTCAAGCCTTTTACATGCAAAATCTGATCTCCTGCATCTCTTCCTTGCTTCAGAATGATAGCAGGATATTTCCTTGAAGAAGGCTGTATATCATCGATATTAATCTTGTCTAATAGTTTCCTACGGCTCGTTGCTTGCTTGGACTTAGAAGCATTAGCACTGAATCGCGTGATGAACTCCAGGAGTTCTTTTTTCTTCTCTTCAGCCTTCTTGTTCTGATTGTTTCGCTGTCTGAGGGCTAACTGGCTCGACTCATACCAGAAGGTGTAGTTTCCAGTGAATAGCTTGATCTTCCCGAAATCGATATCGGCAACGTTGGTGCATACAGTGTCTAAGAAGTGTCGATCATGAGAGACCACAATCACGGTGTTCTTGAACTCGAGTAAGAAGTCCTCAAGCCACACTACGGTGCGTATGTCCAAGTCATTCGTAGGCTCATCGAGGATTAGGATGTCTGGATTTCCAAAAAGAGCTTGAGCGAGGAGAATTCTCACTTTCAAGTTTCCTGGAAGCTCTTCCATGAGCTTATAGTGCTCCTTTTCTTCAATGCCCAATCCACTTAAGAGTGCAGCAGCATCTGAATCGGAATTCCAACCGTTCATCTCAGCGAATTTCTCTTCTAAATCAGCTGCTTTCAATCCATCAGCCTCATCGAAATCAGGCTTCGCGTATATTACGTCTTTCGCTTCTTTAACTTTCCAAAGGGATTTATGTCCCATAAGTACTGTGTCGAGAACAGATATTTTATCGAACTCAAAGTGGTCTTGCTTCAAGAAGGAGACACGCTTGCCTGGTTCAATGTATACGCTTCCACTGTTCGCGTCTATCTCACTAGTGAGAATTTTGAGAAAGGTTGATTTACCAGCTCCATTAGCACCTATTATGCCATAGCAATTGCCTGCTGTGAAGGAAATGTTGACCTCATCGAAGAGGACTCTTTTTCCGTATTGAAGAGAAATATTGTTTGCGCTAATCATTGTATGTACCTGAAAATGGCCGCAAAGGTACGTTTTTCGGGCACTTTTTCAATATAACGGTACCTACAAATTTCAGAAGTAAAGATGAGCCTAGGTATTTATACGATAGGTGTTCTTTATTACAATATTTTGAAAAAAAAGACTCGTAAACCAAACTGTCATTAATAAGTATAGCATGGATACAATAACAAGAACCGAATTATTGGAGAACTCAATATTCACAGTCAGTCTGACTAATGAGGCGTTCTTTTTTAAAAGTTAGCGATGATGCTCAGCTGGGACTAGCGAGTGCCATAGAATATATGGCATTCAATGACTGTCTTTCTGATTTATGCAAAAACCCTGCTCCCATTTTGACTCATACCTGGGGATTGATTTCATTCGACAAGCATGCCCACAAATATATTCACGAATATAAATATTCTATGGCCTATATGGCCAACGCCATAATGGTAGAACTTCTCGCTTCTAGAGCAATGATGACCTTTATTATGAAGCTGATTCCGAGTAGTAAGTTCCCTGAACTCGTATTCGACTCAGTGAGCAATACTAGTTTCTGGTTAGGTCAGGAAATGTCCAAGGGTAATTGGACAGTTCCTGATTTCAATGAAGATGAATTCATAGAAGATTTAAACTCAAGAATTGAATTATTCGTGGCTAAAGAGCCTAAACCTCATGGTCTCAGCTCTTTTTAAGAAAGCAGGTCTTCAGGACAATGGCACTCTTAGCCACCTTGGCATCCACTTCTTCTGGATTGTCAGTCAAGCGTATGTTCTTAATTGAGGTTCCACGCTTAATGACCATGGAACTTCCTTTTACTTTTAAATCCTTGATTACGGTCACTGAATCTCCATCCGCTAGGATACTCCCATTGCTGTCTTTTACGTCCATAGCCTGCTTATTGATT
>CALFHF010000023.1 GCA_937875855.1 uncultured Flavobacteriales bacterium | reverse complement strand
TTCTCTTGCGATTTATTGGAATCAATCTTTTACGTAGGGATAGTCTTGCTGCACATACACGTCCTCATAGAGTTCATGTGCCTGCGGCAGTGCCGAAGTCTCTGCGAATTCGACTGAGTCTTCTACATCCTTTTTCACTTTATCTTGAATCTTCTTGATCTGAGCATCAGTGAGATACTTTTTAGTCTTGATGGTCTTGAGCACACGCTCTATAGGATCCTGCTGCTTGTAATCCTCTACTTCTTGCTTGGATCTATATTTCTGAGGATCACTCATGGAGTGTCCTTTATACCTGTATGTCTTTGCCTCAATCAAGAAGGGACCTTTTCCCGATCCAGCATGTTTTCTTGCTTTCTGAAATATCTTACCCATAGCCTCAGGATCCATTCCGTCAGCAGGTTCACCAGGCATATCATAGCTCAATCCGAGCTTCCATAGTTCATGGACATTGGTAGTACGTTCCACAGAAGTACCCATGGCGTAATTATTATTCTCTACCACGAAAACGACTGGAATCTTCCAGGTCATAGCCATGTTGAATGTCTCGTGTAATGCACCTTGTCTCACTGCACCATCACCCATAAAGCAATATGTCACGGCATCAATTCCATTATACATATCAGCAAAGGCGATACCAGCTCCCATAGGAATCTGCGCTCCCACGATACCATGACCACCATAGAGGTTTCTCTTTTTATCGAACATGTGCATGGAGCCACCTTTTCCTTTAGAGGATCCAGTCACCTTTCCATAAAGCTCGGCCATCACTTCTTTAGCTGGGGTACCCAGTGCCAGTGGATGCGCATGGTCGCGATACGCAGTGATAACACGGTCATCTTTCTCCATAGCCCATGTCATGCCAGCCAAGATTGCTTCTTGACCAATATACAGGTGGCAGAATCCACCAAATTTCTGCTGGATGTACAATTGACCGCACTTCTCTTCGAACTTGCGCATCAATAGCATATCTTCATACCACTTGATATAATCTTCTTTGGAAAAAGAGGTCTTGGAGTTCTTAGCGCTTTTAGCTACGCCTTTTGACTTGGGGTTTTTCTTCTCTGCTGCTGTACTCATCCTTGATTCGCTATATGCTTTGACAAATATAGACAAGGGGCTGAAAGCAAGACGAAAATCTAGATAAGCTCAGCTCTTTTTTAACTTAGCTTCTTCGAAGGATAAAGGCAATAAGGAACGTACAGATGGTACTTTGATGATTTCTCCCTTACTACTACCAAGAATCACTTGAATAGGACGCTCCATGCGAAGTTCATACTCAAGCAATGCTTGACGGCATGAACCGCACGGAGAAATAATGTGACTTAATTCGAAATCGAGTGGATTAGCAGCAATAGCGATGCTTTCGATAATGGCATCAGGGCGCTGAGACATGAGGTGAAAAAGAGCCACTCGCTCAGCACATAGGCCTGAAGGATAAGCTATGTTCTCTTGATTATTTCCAGTCACTACAGACCCATCAGTCAATCGAATGGCGGCACCCACTCTAAATCTAGAATAAGGGGCATAGGCTTTCAATAAAATCTCCTCTGCCTTCCTTAACAGCTCTGCTTCCTCACTAGAAAGTTGAGAGATGTTCTCGAAGACTTCATAGGAAAAGTCTATGGTTTTTTTGAGTGGCAAGATGATTCTTAGTTCTCCTCGTTCTTAGCCGCTCTGGCCTCAGCGAAGTTTAACTTGAGTGTAAACCTCAAGGTATTTGCTAGTGGATTCCTTTGCTGGGCTGCAATTAAATAAGAGAAATCAAAAGAGAAGATATTATACTTCACTCCTGCACCCAAAGTAAAGAATTGTCTATTCCCTTTCACAGGATTCTCATAGAAATATCCTCCACGAAGTGCGAACTGATCAGCATACCAATATTCAAAACCGGTAGCAATGTTGACCTCTTGCATCTCTTCTCTAAATACACTTCCTTTTTCTATGTCAACACTTCCATCTGCATATTGAGTAACGTTTCCTGGTGCATCAGTAAAAGATCCAAAGATCCCTGAAGCAACACCTATATTATTATCCCTACCTGAAGCAACAACAAGATTTCCATTCGCATCAGTAATGAATCCTGAAGAATCAGAAGCGTAAACAGGGATACTTGGTACTAAGAGTTTATTCGCATCTACGGTGAATGTCAACGAGTTGAATTCATCCAACAACAAGGTCACAGCTGGACCAATTCTCAAGTTCACAGGGATAAAATCTCTTTGTGCTGCAGATGAATATGACATCTTGGACCCAATGTTAGAGATATTGAACCCTGCGGATATAATCGCATCAAAATTTCCGATACGCACATCGTCATTCGTGTAATATCCAGCAACATCGACAGCGAAGGCACTACCAGGCTTAGAGTCTCCTCCAGTGTTGGATACTCCTCCTGTAAGATTTGAATATATGAAACGGGCACCAAGTCCTCCTGAGAAGCGCTCAGATAGTTTGATGGAATACGCTCCGTCTATAGAGAATTCAGTAGGCTTGAAGAGCAATAAATTTGTTCCTTGATTATCCGTGAATTGGATAGAGCCAAGGCTGAAGTATCGCAGTGCTGCGCCAACTGCCTGATTATCTCCTATTTTTTTGTATCCGCTGAGGTATGCGAGGTTCATGTCTCTAACTAATTTCCTCAACCAAGGAGAATAGGACAATGAGAGCTCCATATCCTTCTCAGCAAAGGCAAGCTTAGCTGGATTCCAATGGATGGAATTTGCATCAGGAGAGATGGCAACTCCCGCATCTCCCATAGCTCCTGAACGTGTATCAGGCCCTATGATTAAAAAGGGAACGGCAGTGGTGATAGTCTTGATAGTATTATCATCAGTCTGACCAATGATTTGTTGAGTTCCGGTGATTTGGGCCTGAAGACCACTTATTCCTAGTCCGAAAACACATAAGATCAATACAATTGGAGCTCTTTGTAGCATGTTCAAAAATTGGGTTGCAAATATACTTAAATACATAGCTGTAGAAATAGCTTAAAGGATGACTAATTTTTCAAAGACTTCTTGCTTCTGGCCTTCTGGAGTAACGACCTTCAAACGGTACATATAAACTCCTCTAGCCAAGCGGTCTCCGTACTCATCACGGCCATCCCAGGTCATAGGTTCATCTTTCATGCGTTGCACTTCCATAGATCTCTGTATTGTTTTCACCAACTTTCCTGATACGGTGAAAACCTGTACTTGCACATCCAAGGTCTCGCAACTGCGGTTGTGTTCAAATATGAAACGTGTATTTGTAGTAAAAGGATTCGGATAATTCATAACATGGTCTAAAACCAAGTCTTCTTTCTTCTCTACAACAAAGTCGATCTCTAATTGCGTGGAGTTATTATATATGTCCCAGACCTTGAATCTCAGTGTATGTTGACCCTCTGAAAGTTCGGCAAAAGGAAATTTCACAACTCCACTCTGATATGAATCTAGATCTGCTTCATAATAATCGTTGAGTACTAGCTGATCAGCCGTGTTACCATCTAGGGTTACTGTGATATCATGACCTATTCCATTTCCAACAGTATTCACACCATTATCATCGAAAATCTTAGCTATGAGTATTGGAGTTTCATTGGTCAGACCTCCTGAGACGAACGATTCATCATCTAAGAATAGTTGAACATGAGGTCCCAGCTCGTCTGCTACTGCAGCGGTATCAGTTCCTCCAACGAAGATACTGCTGTTAGAGCCTTGGGCATCTGTATCATCAGATAATGCGTAGTAGTAAAACTTGCCTTGTCCATTGACATAACTGATATCCTTGGGGACCACGAACTCAAAACTGAATCTACCATTGGTCACAGTTGCTTTTCCCTTGTAAATCAGATTGTCTCTTGAATTAAAAATGTAGGCGCTTCCACCGTCATTTTGCAAAGTTTCTATGGTCTGTGCTTTGTCGTAGATGCTCGGCTCTATCTGTCCGTTGAAATCAGGAAGTACATTACCTAAATCATCAGCAATATGACCGACTACTCTTACCCGTTGTAATGCTTTTATGGTTCCTATCTCTTCTCCTGCCACATTCAAAACCGAGTCAGTAAGTATATTCATTTCAGGATATGTGAGGGCCAATGCTGGATCTCCTAATAGTGAGAAATTCAGTTTGTTATTGCCTGCAATACACCCTTTAGATGCTCTGACTAGATCACCCATTCGTAGGCCATTTGAAAACGAGAATGAACCATTCAAATCAGCTGAAGCGGGACAGTTATAAGTCTCTTCATCCTCGCGCATGACCAAGTCGTAGAACACCTGACTCAGCTTGAAATTTGGACTTGAATACACTAACCGTGTTGTGCTGAACATGCTAATAGCACCGCCATTCGGATTGAGAAGTGCAAGTTCCCCAGCTGAATCACGCCCAGGATCATCATATCTAGAGAATTCGCAGGTAGCTGTGAAAATCACTGGAAGTGCATGTGAATTCGTGAACCCCTGGATTGTTGGAACATCGAGTACGCGCTCTTGAGCCCAGCCTATTTCTCCTCCATGTCCCGTATAACTTAAGAGCAGTGCTCCACTTTGAATCGCCCTCTTTATCTCTTCAGCTGCCTGAGGATATCTAGCCCCGCCTGACGTGGCATTCTGGAGATAGGCATCCAGGAATATTTTCTTGACCACATAATCATCATCTACAAGGTTCATGATATCGGATACCACATTGGCTTGATTCATATGGATGTTGTTGTCTTGATCATCTCCCACGAAGACTACTTTATTCCTCCATGCTCCATAACTAGTGCTAGCTTCTTCTTGACAGTTTCCATTTACCACTCCAGTGTTATTAGAGATATATTTTACCGATTTGGTGTACATGGCTTCCGCTTCCTGAAGTGTTTTCACTGGTATTCTCCCTATGCCTATGTCCATTGTACCATTAGCACCGTCTGATTCCAAATCATCAAGGAGCCCGAAATAGTCATCAGATATATATGACTCTGTCAAGCTGTTAGATTCCTCTGATTGATAACTCAATAAATAGATTGAAGACGCAGGATCCAAATCATGCTGAAGGTAATTCCCATCGCCTATAAGAAAGAGATAATCAGGGCGCGCATCATCATCCGTGCCTGCACGATCGTAAAACATCTTCAAGAACCATTTAACTGCGGTAATGTCAGGAACACCTGAGGAAAACTCATTATACACCTGCTGTGGCTCTACGACCACAACATTCAATCCTTCATTTCTATGCAAGGTTGCGAACTTCTCAGCTGTTGCCTTAAAAGGTTTTGCCGTAACAATGACCATATCGTTCTGATCTAGCCCATGCAAATCCTGATTAGGAACGGAGACAGCAGCACCTGGTGTCAAGACATTACTGTTATTGAAGAGTGCATATTCCTTCCGCTGGGATGCGCTCGCTATGAACGTAGCTTCTGTTCCGTTGAGTTCTAGGGCAATTCTCAAAGGAGCACTTGGGTCGCTCACATCCCAGACATACTGATCAGTAATCATATTTCCGATTTGGAAGCGAGCAATATTTCCTGCTCCCACTGAATTCATATCTCTGAATAAAAGCTGCGTGCTTGTTCTCAGAAGATTTCTTCTGACATTAAATGCCAAATAATCAACCCAACCTTCAGCATCAGCAGTCCCTGGTGAGAATTGCAGATTCACTGCAAGACTGCCTGTCGTTGGTAAGAAACTCATGACGGACACTTTGTCCCTTGTGATAGTATATCCTGCAGCAGAAAGACCTTGCAAGCTCATGTTCATGGAATTTCCATTGCATGCGACATTCACATAACTAAATGTGCTCGAACCTATGGTTTTAGCCACCATTCTTGCTCTGAGTTTAACAGGTGTATTCACATCGATATTCTCAAAATTGAACTGTGGCCCAGAAAAGCTCAATGCTCCGTCAAGCCCAAATTTCTCACCTACCAGCCTGCGACCTGACTTAATTACATTCCCTAAATCATTCTCATAAAATGTACGATCATTAAAACTGTTCACTTCATGAGTAGCAGTAGCAGTTTCTAATGCAGCATTATCTACTCTTGCTGGAGGGTCTACCCCAATACCTATGAAACAGTAGGCAACATTGCTATAGTAGTGCTTTGTGTGCAAGAATTCTTCATCTTGATTGCTGTAATCCCACTCATCAGGACCTTTTGCATAGAAAATGATTTGATCATTCGCATCAAAGACGCCATCATCACCACCTTGAAACCAAACTTTTTTAAGAACCAAGTCGTCAGCGCGGCCTACAGAATTCTGAACGGGTAATATTCCTTCATCATTTCCATATATATTAATCTGATCAGGTGTGATGCTTTCTGTGTCTAGTCCTAAGTTTTGAAGGTAGGACCGTGTGATTTTATATACTCCATCTTTACTAATAGGAATTCGAAACCATGTTCCAGACACCAATCGGCTATTATCGACAAAGGAAACGGCCGATGCTCGTCCCTCTTTTCTTACTGGTTCCACGACAAGCTCGAAAGATACAAGCCTGTCTATCTGCCCTTTAGAATTCTTTGCAAATGGAAAAACTGAAATTTCAACGATAGGTTCACCTCTATTAAATCGCATCACCTTTTCGATAATCCAATCTTCTTTCAAAGGCAGTTCAGTAAGGTAAGGATGTGACCCCAATTCGTCCACTCTTGGATTCCTCAATGTGACATTAGCATCCATAGAATTGGATGGCAAGCTGATCATAGTCGCATAAACAGGCAATCTGAAATCATCTGAGTAGGCAGAACAGTTTGTAAAAA
>CALFHF010000022.1 GCA_937875855.1 uncultured Flavobacteriales bacterium | reverse complement strand
CGATTGTCCTTGACAAGCTTTTTAAGGAACTCAGGTTACTTTGAATTCAATAAAGAGTTCATTCGTTTTCAAGTGGATTCTGCCCTGCTTAATCGAAAAGTAAATGTGGTTCTGCAGATTAGCTCTCCCCAAGCTCATAAGGACACGAGCGGTCGTGCTTATCATCCTCGATTTACAATTAGGGATGTTAGTTTCAGGTATCTGATGGGCGTGGGGCCTAATAAAGATACCACGTGGATAAGGGAATATTCTTTTATCAATCCCCAGAACTATCCCTTGAAGGAAAAGGTATTAGTTCAGAACACCTTTATCCAAAAGAACGAATTGTTCAAGCAAAAAAACGTTGACCTAACGTATCGCAGGCTGATCGCCTTACCTGTCCTTGACCATGTGCGCATACGCTTGCTGCCGCTCCCAGGTGAGCGACTAGATGTAGCAATAGAATTAAGCCCTGCTAAAAGGAAAGGTGTATCGGTAGAAGGTCAAGGGACGAATAATGGTGGTTTCCTTGGAATTGAAGGAAACCTAGTATACCGGCACAAGAACATCTTCAGGGGTGGAGAGACTATGGAGATTAAGCTCAGCGGAGGTGCTCAAGCCCAAACACTCTTGACTCAAAGTGCCAGCAACAGTCAGAATATTCAAGGAGATAACTTTGCCTTGAACACGATTGAATTCGGGCCGTCTTTGAGTTTTATATTCCCTAAGTTTCTCTTGCCAATAGCTCAAGATAGATTCGCTCGGAGTTCTAACCCCTCTACAACTATCAATGGTTCCTTCAATTTTCAGCAAAGACCTGACTTTAAAAGAAGGTTGAGCAGTTCCTATATAGGCTATCAATGGAAGGAAAGTGTAGAGAAGAATCATCAGGTGAATCTGGTCGAGCTTTCTGTCATTCGAATTCAAAAATCAGAAGCTTTTCAGGCGATCTTAGATGAGTTTAATGACCGCTTTCTTCAAGATTCTTATCAGGACCATTTCATTGTTGGAAGTTCCTATAGTTTCATTTATGATCGACTGGATAAAGAGGGCAGGAAGAATGACATCGCATATAGGGCTCGTGCTGAGCTAGGAGGGAATACGATGAGGTTAGGGTATAAGCTCTTCGGTGCGCAGTTAGACAGTCTTGGAAGCTATGAAATCTTTGGGATTCGTTTTGCACAATTCGTTAAGACTACTCAGGATGTAAGATATTATCGCAGGTTTGATAAACGTAGGACCATAGCAACAAGGGTCTCAGCCGGGATTGGGGTTCCATTAGATAATCTGAACGTGCTTCCTTTTTCTAAGAGTTTCTATGGTGGAGGCGCAAATGGACTCAGGGCTTGGCGAGCTAGAACGGTGGGGCCTGGCGGATTTTTTGAGCCGGTAGTGAGTTATGATAAAATAGGTGATATACAGATTGAAGGGAACATTGAATATCGATTTAACCTGTTAGATTATTTCGATGGGGCCTTCTTTATGGATGCAGGGAATATCTGGCTCCTTTCTCCAGATGAACTGAGACCATTGGGTCACTTCGAGGTCAATAGATTCTTGAGCGAGGTAGCTGTAGGAGCTGGTTTCGGACTTAGAGTTGATTTCAATTATTTCCTTCTTCGATTTGACCTAGCAGGGCAATTAAAAGATCCATCCTTGAAGCAAGGAGAACGCTGGATTTTCGAAAGAAAGACTAGGTATAATGAACGTATAGATGTCTATAATTCAAACCTAGAAGACGGTGAGAATTTGCTTTCTTACTACCGGCTTAGGCTGAACTTTAATCTTGGAATAGGTTATCCTTTCTAAGAGGTGTATTGGAGCTTTTTAATAGCTTTGCGTTACATGACTAAATCAGAATAACCCTTAGATATGGCCAATAAGAAATTGATAGAATTGTTAGGAGATAAGGCCCCAGGCCTTCTGGAGCATAAATGTAAAACCATAGACAAATCACGTCTCCATCTTCCTGGAGGAGACTTCGTGTCAAAGGAGTTTACCATGACGAATAGAAATATCCCAACGCTTCGAAGCCTTGAGTCTATATATGCTCATGGCCGTCTGGCTGGAACTGGTTATATGAGTATTCTTCCTGTGGACCAAGGAATAGAGCATGCAGCAGGAGCTTCATTTGCACCCAATCCTGATTATTTCGATCCTGATAAAATTGTAGAACTTGCTATAGAAGGAGGTTGTAATGCAGTCGCTTCTACATTCGGAGTATTGTCTAGCTGCGCAAGAAAATATGCCCACAAGATTCCATTCATCGTTAAGATTAATCACAATGAATTTCTCAGCCTGCCTGCCACCTATGAGCAGATTCAATTCGGGTCAGTAGATGATGCATGGAACATGGGAGCGGCTGCTATAGGCGCCACAATATATTTTGGATCTGAAGATTCTAATAGACAGATTATTGAGGTAGCAGCAGCGTTTGAGCGTGCTCATGAATTAGGACTGGCCACTATACTATGGTGCTACACACGTAATCCTGGATTCGTGAAAGATGGATTGGACTACCACACGGCAGCTGATATTACAGGACAAGCTAATCACCTAGGTGTGACCATTCAAGCTGACGTGATTAAGCAGAAACTTCCTACGAATAACGGAGGGTATAAAGCAATCAAGTTCGGAAAGACACATGATAAAGTATATTCCGAATTGAGTTCTAATCACCCAATCGACTTGTGCAGATATCAAGTAGCGAATTGCTATATGGGGAAGATTGGACTAATCAATTCAGGTGGAGCTTCTTCAGGAGCAAGCGATATGTCAGAGGCGGTAGAAACTGCAGTCATTAATAAGAGAGCAGGAGGACAAGGATTGATTTTGGGACGAAAGGCATTCCAGCGTCCGATGAAAGAGGGAGTTCAGTTGTTGAATCTCGTTCAGGACGTCTATCTTGATAAGAGCATTGATTTGGCATAATGGATCCATTGATGTCTTCATTGACCGAAATCAAGGATTTCAAGTCAGATAAATCCCAAACAGAAGAGAATATGTCAGGATGGTTTAAGCGAATGAAAGAGGGGATAACCACCTCTACCCGGGAGAAGAAAGAAACTCCTGAAGGCCTATGGTACAGCTGTCCAAAGTGTAAACTTATGACATCTAGTGAGCAACATGCCGAAAACTCATGGATATGCTCGCAATGCGAATTTCATGAGCGTATAGGGTCCGAGGAATATTTCCACATCTTTTTCGATGCGGGAAGATATGAGGAGATTAATGCGAACATGACTGCCAAGGATCCATTGAAATTCGTGGACACCAAAAAATATTCAGAACGTCTTAAAAGCACTCAAGCCAAATCTGGATTGAAAGATGCCATAAGAACCGCGTATGGTGAAGTGGATGGATGGCCATTAATGATAGCCTGTATGGATTTCGCCTTTATTGGGGGGTCTATGGGAGCAGTGGTTGGAGAGAAGATATCTCTAGCAATTGATGAAGCCATCAAGCGTAAATGCCCTATCATGATTATCTCCAAGTCAGGAGGTGCACGTATGATGGAAGCAGGATATTCCTTGATGCAGATGGCAAAGACCGCTGCAAAACTTACTCAGCTGAGCGCTGCTAAGCTTCCTTATATATCTTTCCTCACAGACCCTACTACTGGTGGAGTAACAGCCTCTTATGCCATGCTTGGAGATGTGAATATTGCTGAACCGGGTGCATTAATCGCCTTTGCAGGACCACGAGTTGTAAGGGAAACGATAGGCCGAGACCTTCCACCAAACTTTCAGACCTCTGAATTCGTGCTTGAGCATGGCTTCTTGGATTTCATCGTGAATAGGAAGGAAGTCAAGGCAAAAGTGGGCAGGCTTATCGAATTCTTTGATAAATAGACCATTAGGCTTGTGAAATCAGAGGATTGAGCTATCTTTGCGCTTCCTTTTTAGGAAAGCATAACAATCATTAAAACGAATATTGGACATGTACCTATCCCCAGAAAAAAAACAAGAGATTTTCAAGCAATACGGTAAATCCGCTCAGGATACCGGTTCTACTGAAGGGAAAATAGCCCTTTTTACATTCAGGATTAATCACCTTACTCAACACCTCAAGGCTAATCATAAGGATTACGCTACTGAGAGAGCGTTGGTATTGTTAGTAGGAAAGAGGAGAAGACTCCTTGATTACTTAATCAAGACGGACATCGTTCGTTATAGAGAACTTATCCAAGAACTTGGAATCAGAAAGTAATGGTTCGCTTAGGCTTGCATTACACTGATATATGACGCTAGGAGGGGCAAGGCTTAAAGCTTGCCCCTCTTTTTTTAATGCCTGCTCCCTTGAACAGGCCGAAATACATACACACATAACAAACCGCTGTTGCAAAGGGCAAGAGCATATTACACGCAAATGATGCATATAGTAAAGAAAACAATCGACCTAGGTGATAACAGACCTATCACTATTGAAACTGGTAAACTGGCCAAACAAGCAGATGGTGCTGTGGTCGTAAGACAAGGAGATACAATGCTCCTCGCTACAGTCGTAGCTAACAAAGACGCTAAAGATGACATGGACTTCCTTCCTCTTACTGTAGAGTACAGAGAGAAGTACGCAGCTGCTGGTAAATATCCAGGAGGGTTCTTTAAAAGAGAATCAAGACCTAGCGAAGGAGAAATCCTTACTGCACGTCTTATAGACAGGGCACTTCGTCCTATGTTTCCAGATGATTTTCACGGTGATACCCAAGTGGTGGTGAATCTTATCTCTGCCGATATAGAGAATATGTCAGACTGCCTTGCAGGTCTTGCAGCTTCTGCAGCAATCGCTGTATCTGATATCCCATTTAATGGACCTATCTCTGAAGTACGTGTTGCACGTATCGATGGTAAGTTCGTGGTAAATCCACTGAACTCAGCACTCAAAACTGCTGATATGGACATGATGGTAGCAGGTACTGCTACAAGTATAGTCATGGTAGAAGGGGAGATGAATGAAGTTTCTGAAGAAGAGATGGTGAAAGCCATTGAAGTGGCACACGCTGCGATAAAGATCCAATGCAAAGTGCAGATGGAACTTGCTGCTGAATGCCCTAAGGCTCAGACTAAGAGAACCTACAGCCATGAGCGCAACAATGAAGAGTTAATGAAGAACATCCATGCGTTCGCATATCAGAAGTTCTTCGATATTTCTTCGAATGAGTCTACTAAAGAAGAGCGTTCGGATGCATTCAATGTAGTGAAGGACGAATTCAAAGCGACTTTGTCAGAAGATGTTTTGAAGTCAGATGCATTCTTGATCAGCAAATACTTCGGTAAGGTTCAGAAAGAAGCGGTTCGCAGAGTAATGCTAGATCTAGGCAAGCGTCTTGATGGGCGTAAGAACAATGAGATTCGTGACATCTGGTGTGAGGTAGATTATCTTCCTATGACACACGGTTCTGCCATCTTCACGCGTGGTGAGACGCAGTCATTGACCACATTGACTCTAGGTTCTAAACTTGATGAACAGTCTATTGATTCTGCTACTGAAGAGCGTAGAGATAAGTTTATGCTCCATTATAATTTCCCACCGTTCAGTACAGGAGAAGCAAGACCAATGCGTTCTACTTCACGCAGAGAGATAGGTCACGGTAACTTGGCATTGAGAGCTTTGAAGCCTGTTATTCCAGCTGCACCTGAGAATCCATATACTATTCGTTTGGTATCTGAGATTCTTGAATCTAATGGTAGTTCGTCTATGGCAACAGTATGTGCCGGAACGCTAGCATTGATGGATGGAGGAATTAAGATCAAGGCTCCTGTTTCAGGAATCGC
Source organism: uncultured Flavobacteriales bacterium (assembly GCA_937875855.1). Taxonomy (GTDB): domain Bacteria; phylum Bacteroidota; class Bacteroidia; order Flavobacteriales_D; family JABDKJ01; genus JABDLZ01. The sequence continues at coordinate 7,104 of CALFHF010000022.1, read as the reverse complement.
TATGGGTCTGATAACAGATAGTGGAAGCGATAAGCACATGGTCCTTTCTGATATCTTGGGTGATGAAGATCACTTGGGTGATATGGACTTTAAAGTGACAGGAACTTCTAAGGGAGTAACTGCATGCCAGATGGACATTAAGATTGATGGTCTTTCTATGGAACTATTAACCAAGGCCCTTCATCAGGCTAAGGAAGGTAGAGCTCATATCCTTGCGGAGATGATGAAGACCATGGATACTTCAAATACGGATTACAAGCCACATGCACCACGTATCATATCCTTCATGATTCCTAAGGAGATGATAGGACCAGTTATCGGTCCTGGTGGAAAGATTATCCAAGAGATTCAGTTGCTTTCAGGAGCTACTATCGTATTGGAAGAGATTGACAATCAAGGTAAAGTAGATATTGTAGCGAGTAATCTTGCTGCTATCGAAGATGCTGAGCGAAGAGTGAAGAACATAGCGTTCCCTCCTAAGGCTGAAATAGGCGAAATCTATGAAGGTAAAGTGAAGTCTATCATGCCATATGGTGCATTCGTTGAAGTGTTGCCAGGTGTTGACGGATTACTGCATGTATCTGAGATTGACCATAAGCGTGTAGAGAATGTAGAGGACTACCTGAAGGAAGGGGATGTCTTGAAAGTGAAAGTGGTGGATATAGATGCCAAAACAGGAAAGCTTAAGCTTTCTAGAAAGGTACTCATGGAGAAGCCAGCTAAAGAGAACGCTTAATACCATACTAAGTACTAAGGAATCCGATCATGAAAATGGTCGGATTTTTTTTTGCTCTTAAGTTGAGGTTTGAATAATGAGCACCTTTAACATAATATTCTTAGAAAGGAGAGACTGACTTTTCATTTTTTATACGTCTTAAGTGTATGAAAGGAATAGACATCCAAGGGAGTAGAGGCCAAGAGGATACAAAAAGCTGTAACCAATCTGTGAGTATTTCGTTTTATATAGGAACCGTGATAATACGTGCAGAGAGAATATGAGACAGTTGAGAATCACGAAGCAGGTCACCAATAGAGAGACCGCTTCCTTAGAAAAGTACTTACAAGAAATTGGACGCGTTGACCTAATTACCTCTGATGAAGAGGTGGAATTAGCTAAACGTATCAAGGAGGGTGATCATGCCGCCTTGGAAAAGCTCATAAAGGCGAATTTGCGCTTTGTTGTGTCGGTGTCCAAACAATATCAGAACCAAGGCCTGACTTTGCCTGATCTCATCAATGAAGGAAATCTTGGATTGATTAAAGCCGCTCAGCGTTTCGATGAGACACGTGGTTTTAAGTTCATATCCTATGCTGTATGGTGGATACGTCAAAGTATCCTACAGGCTTTGGCTGAGCAATCAAGGATTGTGAGACTTCCTTTGAATAAAATAGGGAACATCAGCAGGATTAATAAGGCCTTTGCTAGACTCGAGCAACAATACGAGCGTCCTCCTACCGCAGCCGAATTGGCTGAGGTATTGGAAATGACCTTGGACGATGTGAAGCAGACCATTCGAAACTCAGGACGCCATGTTTCCATGGATGCACCTTTAGTTGATGGTGATGAAGGCAGCAGTGATATGTATGCCGTCATGCATGATGAAGATGTGGAGAACCCTGATGAGTATATCATGGACGAGTCTTTGAAAGCTGAAATCAACAGATGTCTACATTCTTTATCTGACAGGGAAGGGGAGGTTTTGAAATTTTATTTTGGCCTTGATGGTAATGAGTCTTGCACATTAGAAGAAATTGGAAAACGCATCGATCTCACTCGTGAGCGCGTCCGTCAAATCAAGGAGAAAGGCCTTCGTAAATTAAAGAACGCTGCGCGCAGCGAAGGGTTGAAACAATACCTGGGTTGAATGACCTAAGAACTTTAAATGAAAATGCCCCGAGAATATCTCGGGGCATTTTTTTATTCAATTCGTTTTGAACCTCATTCGATAATCAATTTTCTTACGCCAACTCCATCTGCTGAGATAACCTTGATGATGTAGATCCCCGACCCCGCTTCATTGATATCCATAGAAAGACTTGGTGACCCTTGAGTTGACGTCATTTGGCTTACTAATCTTCCTTCTTGATCATACACGAAGACTTGGCTTTTCTTTGGGAATTCCTTGAGATCAACCATGAATCTACCTGCACTTGGATTAGGATAGACATTGAAGTCAATGGTTTTTTCAATGGTTAATTCCTCTATTCCTACAGTTACTTCTGCATCGGCTAAAGGTTCATTGCCAAGGCTAATCAAATAGGATGTTACGATGAGGTGAGGATTAAATCCATCATTACAGTTAGCACAGGTAACTCCGCTTACACAATTCGGGTTGTTCGGATGACATAAATCCACATAGTCCTCATTGAAGATGTATTGCAATGGGACCACCGCAGTTCCCACATACGGACTCATATCATAATCAAAGAACTGTGCGATAGAACCAGGGCACCAGCCCGCACGGTCGTAGAACCAAGTTCCGTTCTGAGGGCTACATCCATCTGGATTCGGGTTGCAATCGTACCAGTTATCCTGCTCGAAAGTTTGTGTTCCATTCACCCAAATGTGGTGAATATCATGATGAAATTCAGCAGCATTTCCTGTGTTGTTATCTCCCCAACCATGTCCGCTTGAAACGACTTTGAGCTTAGAAGCTTCGGTGTTGTCAGGATAATTGGCCAAGAGATATTCTGTAGGCTGTAGGTTTGCCATATCCCCGAAGGAGTACGTCTGATACCAAAGTTTCTCTACTGTGGAGTAGGCATACTCAGGTTCTCCTGCTTGATATTCTAGGTCTAGGCTGTACAAGAAGCCATTTCCTTGAGTTCCCAGATTCACTCTGAATCTCACTTTTCCTTGAAGTAAGGACGTGAAATCAGTCAGGTCTATTTCGTGATTACAAGCCACTCCGTATGGAGTTAGGTAACGAATGATTTCATACCACTCTCCATTATGACCGCGCACTTCTATGGAGGAAACACGATCCCAAGGATCACATCCTCCAGGAGGGCAGGTGATGGCAAGCATTCCTTGAATATGATCGAAAGCACCCTGATAGCTTGGTAATTCAGCTTCAACTTCTACAGTGAAATCATCCACATTGGCCCAAACATTAGAAGTAGCCACAGCTGTAAGGTCATCCACTGTTGCTGTGATATCAAAGGTCACAGAGGCAGTGTACGAAGTTCCCTCATTATGGGTGGCGGTAACATTCAAGGTATGTGTTCCGTAGGCATCTGGAGTCCACCAGGCGGTTTGATGGGTGTTTCCATAATCAGTCACAGCTATAACGGTTCCGTCCACGTCATAGACTATATCTGTAATGTTAAAGAGGGTAGGATAGGCCACATCAACAATGGAAGCGAGTAAAATTGGACTTAATGTTGGCGCATATAAGCTTCCTTCTACAGGATTACGAATCTCAACTGAAGGGTACAGCGTAGCAGGATCCACTACATCGAAACTCACCTCTACGTCATCAGCAGGGTCCCAGTCATCATCCCCAGCTTGGCTAGCACGCACAGTTACTGTACCTGGAGTTCCGTCTAAGGTCATTTCATCTCCAACTAGTGAAGCAGGGCCAGAAACTATGGTGTATTCAAGAGGTAAACCTGAACTAGCCGTTGCACTCAGCGTAAACGGAGGAGTGCTAATGAGTTTGTCAGAAATCTGAGGAAAGGATATGGATTGGAATCCGGCAACGAGGACTCCATTGAAATTAGAAGTCTCTCCTGTCATGGCGAAATTCATCAGAGTCGCATTACGATCTCCTCCACCTACGACAGAAATGAGCTGAGAAATTGAGGTGTTATCAGCTCCAGGAATTCCCTGGTTCATTTTATAATAGGCTTCAAGGAAAGGTTCATCACCTACTAACTCATTGAGCATCATGTCTTGAATCTCTGCTTGGGTCAATCCCTTACTCCACAATGTCACTTCATCAATACGTCCGCCAAAAACGAAGTTATATCCACTCAGAATGCTTTTTCCAATGCCCAATGGAATCTCAGAAGAAGCAATGAGACCATCGGCTTGGGAAGAACCTATGAGGGTTCCGTCAATGTACAGTTGTATGGCTGTGCCTGTGTATACCCAAGCCAAGTGCTGCCACACTCCCGCTTGGGCTGTTCCTGCTGGCCCCACGAACTCATGAAACCCACCGGAACTAATGAATCTGCACTCTAGCGTTCCGTTGTTCAATTGAATAATATACATCTCACCTTCACCGGCTCCAGGTCCTCGCAGCCCTATCATTCCTTGACCATACACGAGTGCGTCTGTATAAAACCAACCGGTCATGGAGACACCGCTAGCACCTTCTACATACTGAGCAGCATTATTAAGGATGGCAAAATCATCTACTCCATCAAAGTGGAGGTATTGATTGGATTGGCTTTGTCCTGTTTGAAGAAAAAAAAGAGCAGCCACAAAAATAAAGAGGCGTGATAGAATTCTGGTCATGATGATGGGTTTTGTGTCTACAAGTATACATGTTGAAAATGTGAAGTGCTGTTGCATTGAGAAGGAAGGCTTGGACTCTTAGAAAATAGGATAGGATTGGTGTTAACTTAGATTTTCATCTGAGCTAGCCTTTCTATCTTTGAGCCCTAATTCAGATTTCATGTCCCACATCATTGCCCCATCCATTCTTGCCGCTGACTTTGCTAATCTCCAGAGAGACATAGAAATGGTGAATGCCAGTGATGCCCAGTGGTTGCACATTGACATCATGGATGGCGTTTTCGTTCCTAACATAAGCTTTGGGATGCCTGTCTTGAAAGCCATGACCAAGCATTCTAAGAAGGTCAATGACGTACACTTGATGATTGTGGACCCTGACCGTTACATCTCTACGTTCAAGCAATTAGGGGCTGATGTGCTCACAGTACATTATGAGGCCTGCACGCATCTGCACAGAACCATTCAAGCCATACGCGCTGAGGGAATGAAAGTAGGAGTGGCCCTTAATCCTCATACATCAGTGCATTTATTGACCGATGTGTTGAAAGATATAGATTTAGTATGCTTGATGAGTGTGAACCCTGGATTTGGTGGGCAGAAGTTCATTGAGAACACCTATTTCAGGATAGAACAGCTGAAAAAGTTAGCTCATACTTTGGGAACTAAAATTGAGATAGAAATAGATGGAGGAGTGAATGCTCAGAATGCTCCTAAGTTGCTCGCAGCAGGAGCTACCGTGCTGGTTGCAGGAAATACAGTCTTCTCAGCTCAGGATCCTAAAGCCACCATTTCAGAACTACTCGCAATTACAGTTTAAGCGCTACAACTCAGCTCGTCACACCGTTCACGTAATCATCTAAGTAACTGTAATCAGCAGTGAGCTTGCCATTCAGGTCAGTCTCAGACGCCCTTTCTATCACACGATCAGGATCAGGCCCAACGAGGAACGGAATCACCTTCGCTAATAAAGCCTTCCCAAAGTCTACCGAAGCATCTACAGGAAGTTCACATGGAAGATTGTCTACTGCTTGCACGCTAATACTTCCAAGGGTCTTGAACGGAACTTCTTTTCCAGTCTTAGGGTCGTATCCATAGAACGGGTCGGCAATTGTAGATGGTCTTAGGGTACTTGCAATGGGTTCCAACATGTCGCAACTCACATCAGAGATGAACTTTATGCGCAAGTCAGGTCTGGCCAATTCCTCATTTGTAAGGATCATAGGAGCGTCTCCGTCCCAGTAATGACATGCGATATAAAGGTCGCTTTGCTTTGCGAAACGGTAGAAATCACTCTCGAAATCCTGTGGATGAGCATAGAACCTTGCTTTTTCCCATGCTGAGCCATCCTTGGTCTTCGTGTAATGATGTGTATCTAATTGACAGAAAACAGGGCCATCATGATTATTGTTCAAGTACGATGCTACTTCGACTTTCTTCATGCCAAGTAAATCGACAATCTCTCTAGCACCTGAACCCACACGACCGCCTCCGGTCATGACCATTTTGAAATTAGCGGGTAACTTGACCTTGGTCAATTCTTTTTCAAGTTCTATTCGGTCTTTACACTGGAAGGTAGGCTTGAGGGAGTAAGATCCTAAAAATTCACCCCAACCTCTAAAGGCCTTATATGCCCCAACAATTCCTGCAAATCTTCCGAATCCAATAATGCGTTGTCCATTCTTATCGGTCAAGGTCTCATAGTCAATGAGTTGTATTTTTTTGTCCAAGATGGCCTTGAGCAACTTGCGGTTGTACGGTTGTTCTTTGAAGGTATGAGAGAAGAAGAAATACTTCTTATTAGGAATCAGCATGTCCAATGGGACTTCCTTCACGCCCATAAGAACATCACAGGAGCTAAGGTCTTCTTGGAGAACGATGCCCAAGGAGCTATAGGATTCATCAGAAAAAGCTCGGACGGTGCTTGGTTGAACGATGATCTGAATCTGAGGGAATTTCTCCATCACTTCAATGCACAGTTCTGGACTGAAGGGAACGCGTTTATCAGCCGGCACTTTTCCTTCTCTAATGATCCCAATCTTCATACTGTGTGTTTTTACGGCTGCGAAGGTAAAGGAATGGGCAGAACGAAAAATGAAAAAATGGAAGGATTATTGATGACTTAATCTCGCTACCTTTGTAGCCAATGGGGCCGACATGGCTTTGACAGCGTGTCGATTCCGCGTGTAAGCATGCAGAGCTCTGGATTTTCGGCTCTATAATCCTGATGTCCAAGCCGTAACTGGCGACAACAACTACGCACTCGCTGCTTAATTCGCCTCTGGCGAATTAACTTCATCCACGGTACTAGGTACCGGGACGAGTTACCCAGGTGATGATTCCCGTTTTACTGTCATCACTAATGGGTACCGTTGAGTAAAACTAGGGACTAGACTCGCTCTTAGAAAAGCCCGAAATAAGTAATGAGATAAGAGTTTACTCGGGGGCTTCTGGCCAGGTGCACTACGAAAATTATTCAGAAGATAAGCATGTAGAAAGCTCGTAGGGTTCACGTTTGGACGGGGGTTCGAATCCCCCCGGCTCCACGAGAGGAGAAAGAGGAAAGGTCCTTAACTCCGAATAAGAAAACATCCCAAGCCAAGATCGCAGATCTTGAGCTTGGGATTTTTCGTTTCGGTGCGAGC
>CALFHF010000021.1 GCA_937875855.1 uncultured Flavobacteriales bacterium | reverse complement strand
GTATGCTCAATAAGGATAAGAACCCGGAATTCAACTTGCTGATCAGAGATTTAGATCATCTAAAATGGGTGACTACAGATTCCACCGGAACTCCAGCGGTATCGGTATTCAAGAAATTAGATGCAGGACTTAGAGATGAAGGATTTGAAGAGATTGTCACGTATGATAGCAAAGATTCAAAATGCCATATCTATGACCTTGAAGGCAATGGAAATAAATCAACATGGGTAATCACCATGCTCTTCGAAGGTGTAGCTGGTGCAGTGGAGATGAAAGGAAGTGTTGACATGAAATATATGAGTGCAATGAGCAGTTTGAACATTAATAAAATATCAGATCTTTTGAAGATTGATCATTTTGATTGAGGGTGAGACAATAGTTGATAGCCACTAGGCAATATTTTTTCGGAAATTGCAACGCGCCTTCAGAATCTCAAACGTTTCAACTTCACTCAGTGCAGGGATCAACGTTTCAATGTCAAACAATCAAACCTCAAATAACCTTCTTTTATGTCTTCACCAGAATCTGTTCTAAGTATACATTCACTCCACAAGAACTATGGCAAGATATGCGCTGTGGATTCTCTGAGTCTGGAGATTAAGAAGGGCAGTGTTTTCGGGTTATTAGGGCCTAATGGAAGTGGGAAATCTACTACCTTAGGAATGGTCATGGATGTTGTGGTGCCTAGCTCTGGAAGTTTCACATGGTTCGGAGAAACTCCTAATCATCAGCAGCGAAAACGCATAGGCGCTATTCTGGAAAAACCGAATTTCTATCCGAAGTTTTCCGCTACTAAGAATTTGCAATTAGCCTGTAAGATTAAGGAAGTAGGAGAAGAGCGTATAGCCCAAGTGCTGGAGCAAGTAGGATTATCAGCGCGTGCTGGTTATTCTTTTCATACATTTTCGTTAGGTATGAAGCAGCGACTAGCTATTGCTTCGGCTTTATTAGCTCAGCCTGAGGTGCTTATTCTGGATGAACCTACGAATGGCCTTGATCCTCAGGGAATCGCTGAGATTAGACAACTGATTATCGACATAGCCCAGAGCGGAAAAACTATCATCTTGGCTTCGCATTTACTTGATGAGGTTCAGAAAGTTTGTACTGAAATCGCAGTGTTGCGCCAAGGAAAATTAATCTATACTGGTAAAGTAAATGAAGGATTCGGAGATGAAGTGATGTTAGAAATTGCAAGCGATGATATCACTGCATTAATTCAAGTTATGAAAGTTCATCCTACGTACTTGAGTCATAGATTACATAAAGGTCATATCGAAGTAAAATGCGCCAAGGGGGCTAAGAGCAGTGAATTGAGCAAGTATCTGGCGAGCCATAATATTTTCCCCAGTCACATGGCTGAGCATAAGAAGAATCTAGAACAACAATTCATGGAAATCCTCTCACAAAATGCGTAGATTACTTTCCATAGAATTCTTCAAACTGAAGAACAGCAGGTACTTCTGGATCCTTTCAGGACTTTTTATCGTCTTGCTGATGAGCATTCCATATACCGCAAGGGTCATCGTAAATAAAGTGAGTCAGCAGGCTGAGATCATAGATGCATTGGGCGGATTGACACTTCCATTTTTCGATTTCGTGGATGTATGGCAGAACTTGACGTTCATCTTTAAGTTCTTCAGCATTTTCTTGGGATTCATCACTGTGATTTCAGTGAGCAGTGAGTATTCCTATGGTATGATGAAGCAGAATGTCATTGACGGATTGAGCCGAGCAGAGTTTCTCTGGAGTAAAGTCCTGATGATCACTGCACTTTCTCTGGTGATGACTATAGTCGCTCTATTGATTTGTTTGTACATGGGATATACCTATTCACCTGTTACAGATTGGACCTTCGTCACAGCGCATATCGAGTTCATTCCTGCATACTTCTTGCATCTTGTCGCTTTTCAATTATTCTGCTTGGTAGTGACCTTAGTGATCAAGAGATCAGGGATCACTATCGCAGCATTGTTCTTTTATGTGTTAATGATAGAACCCATGATAGCCTCATATATGAGCTATCAAGGATTGGCACTTTTAGCCGAATTCCTTCCTGTAAACGCCATCAGTAATATCATCCGATTCCCTTTCTATAAGTATGCCATGAGAGAGACTCAAACTACGATAGGAATGATGGATCTAGGTATCTTGATGGGATATATAGGACTATTGACTTACGTAGCCCACCGGATTTTGACGAAACGGGATCTTGCTTGAGCACATTGCACTGAATCTATTCTGAATGCTTGTCAATCTCATGTCAAAGTATGAGGAAAGTCATCTTTCTTAAGGATTATTGCCCCTAGTTTCGACAAGAACAAAAAGCATGTTAAAAGAGAAAGAGCCTAGGAAATTTATTCAAGAACTTCAACAAACTCTGCACAGAGATGAAAAAGGATTTCATGGCATTTCTGATGAAGAGAATGTGAAATCTAGTCCATCTCCTCTGAGTAATCCTCAAAGGTTTTGGATGACGTCTTCACAGACCGATTGATATCGGAGAGTTCCTTTTTAGTTAGGTCTCTCCAATGTCCTACTGGCATGTCTAGTGTGATATTCATGATGCGAACCCTTTTCAATTTCGTTACATGAAATCCCAGATGCTCACACATCCTGCGAATCTGACGGTTTAGTCCTTGGGTAAGAATGATTCTGAAGCGGAACTTACTCATTTGTTCCACCTCGCATTTACGAGTGATAGTATCCAAGATAGGAACACCATTACTCATGTCATGAATGAATTGCTTGCCTATGGCTTTATCTACGGTGACTAAGTATTCCTTTTCGTGGTGATTACGAGCTCGTAGGATCTTGTTTACGATATCCCCGTCATTGGTCAGCAAGATTAAGCCCTCGCTAGGCTTGTCTAATCGACCTATGGGGAAGATGCGACTTGGATAATTAATGAAATCTATGATATTGTTCTTCTCCACCTTAGCGTCCGTGGTGCAGACTATGCCAATGGGCTTGTTGAAAGCGATGTAAACTGGATTATCCTTGGGCTTGGAGATGAGCTTCCCAAGCACGTGAACTTGATCCCCGGGAACTATTTTAGTGCCCATTTCAGGTACTTTCCCGTTTATAGTGACCTTTCCCTCTTCTATGAGTTTATCAGCTGCTCTTCGCGAGCAATAGCCCACTTCGCTGAGAAACTTATTGATCCTGGTACCGCTGTTCTCTTTCATCCTTGGGAATTCTGACACAAAGGTAGGGGAATCAATGTATCAGCTCCTTAATTTCCTTCCTGTGGCAAAGGATTTTTTTTGACGTTCAACCCTTGGAAGGTATCAATGTTGAGCTCCATAAAATCAAAGCACTTTTAACAGGGCAAGGCCATCCTCTTTTACAGTGAGAAAGAGATTGCACTAAAGGATTCGATTGAAAGCTTGATGAATTACACCATTCCCCTGAATGAATTTCCAGAGGGCGTGGTGGTGTCTTCACAACTCACACCCGAGGAAAAGAACAAACCGGT
>CALFHF010000020.1 GCA_937875855.1 uncultured Flavobacteriales bacterium | reverse complement strand
GCTCCCTCCTACAAAGAAACCTTGTGGGCCAAGAGTCAACTTGACCTTCAGGACAATCTTGATTTGAACTTGATTTTCATCCTCTGATTAACAAGACTTCTTAACCTTGTGTTATGCTTTATAAAATCCTTACATGGACCTTAGTCATCTTGATTATAGCAGTGTTTGCTCCTATACCCCTAGCTATGTTCGTAGATATGACCTTCCATTGGTTGCTATTAATCACGCTGCCCATAGGAATTCCAATGATCTTCATAGTATTTATTTGGCGCTATTTCCTTGGACAAAAAATGAATGCAAAAAAGGAAAGAGCTAATAAGCCATCAAGTGAATCTCATTGAATCCCTTTGTCAATAGTCATAGTATTCTTCTTTGTATCAACCCTATTCAAGTCCACTTCTTCTTGGTCAATAATGATCTTAGAAACCTTGAAAGGCAATCCGATCCCTCTTAATTCAAAAGCCTCATACTTGGTTCTGTATTTTCCTGATTTATGCTCTTGAATAAAAAGGCCTAGTCTGATTTCTTTCCTGATTGGTCTGAACTACCCATATAATTCTTGATTAGATATTCATCTGTTTCCATGTCCAATGCCTTAGTATCTCTACCATTCAAGATACCTGTGCATTTATTGCTTTCTTCCTGTATCAAGCTTTCCAGTTCATTGGCTGAAGTTTTAGTTCCTGTAAATAAAACTGAAAAACTGTCGTCACATGCCAAGCACCTTTTATTCCTGCTGCTAACGAGTTAATTGTTCCAATCCATTAGACCCATCTTTTTCCTTTTCAAATAAAGGAAGATTGTCTAACCTGGAATAAGGCACCCAACCCTAATATTGTGTATTATCAATGGTTAATACGCTTCAGTCGTTTATATTCCTTTACATACGACATGAAGAATGGAATAAGTCCAGTATAATGATCTTGGCAATGACCCTATCAGGGGAAATATTGAAGCTGGTCTTCTTCATATAATCATTGTCATACAGTTTCATGACCACCATACTTTCTTTGCCAGATCATTGTTGGAACTTAGGCAGAGATACTACTACTTCAACATGGCCACCTACTTTGGCCATTGGAGAACATTCTGCACATACCTCTATGACTTTCGTTACTTCTTAATTGGGAGCAAAATGCGCTGTTTGCCCAAAGAAAAAGACTTCTTTTAAACCCCAAATCAATCTTAAAAAGAGCCTATTACCCAACTTTAGCAAAGAAATCTCTCTCTCTAAATGGCTTTGTTTATTCAAAAATAGTAGCTTAGTTTCTTGAATACACTTATGTGATGAAGGCAATCGAAAATCATGATACAAAAAGCAACGTACTTTTTTTCACCGCAGCCTTCTCTGTAGACATTACTCTGTTTACTTATTCAGAGAACCGAATCAAAGTTCTTTTAGTTAAAAAGGAAGATGAGCCGTATTTTGGTAAGCTAGGTTTGCCAGGAAAACTCATTAAGCCTATTGATGATACTATGAGCGCATTGAATGCATATATGAAGTCTCTTATTGGCAACGATAGATTCCACAAAAAGCAATTAAAGGCATTTGCTGATGTTGGGCGCCATCCCTTAGGAAGAGTTATTACGATAGCCTATTATGGTCTGATACCTGAAAAACAAGTGCGAGCTAACTCTATGGAGGAACTGCTTTGGACTGATATAAGCAAACTTCCTTCGTTGACATATGACCATAATAGAATTGTAGAAAGCAGTTTGAAACGATTCAGAAAGGACCTTTTACGTTATCCAAATGTGTTTGAAATGTTAGACAAGAATTTCATTCTTTCAGAGGTCATAGACATCTATGAACAAGCCTTTAATACGGACTTGGATTCACCAAATTTCAGAAGGCAATTAAAAGACAATGAGCTTATTAGACCTGTAGGTGAGACTAGATATTCAGTTACTCAAATGGGAAGACCCCCTCAAGTGTATACCTTTGATAAGAAGAAGTACAAAGGACGTAAGAAAGAGCCCATAGGATTGAGGTTCTAAATCTAGACCTCTTCCGTTCTTATTCTGCTGGAAGTCACTTCATCTTGGAGAATTAAGCGTTTACGTCATTAGTGGCTCAAGATGAAGGATTATGAATCGTTCGAAGGTGTTTATGAGGATCATGTTGACATGGTCTACAACCTCTGTCTGAACTACCTTCAGAACAAAGAAGAAGCCGAAGAAGCTTGTCAAGATGTCTTTCTCAAAGTTCATGAAAAGTGGGAGATATTTTCAGGAAAATCTAGCGCTAAGACCTATATCTACCGCATTAGCATCAATCAATGCTTAGATGTTATCAAAGCCAGGAAAAGGCAAAAAAGATTCGGGTTTCACATTCCACTTTTTTTCACAAATAATGAAGAAAATGTAAGGGAATTCGAGCTGCCCGACTTTAACCATCCAGGAATCCAACTGGAAGATAAAGAAGCTATCTTCCTCCTTTTCAGAAAGATCAATCGACTTCCAGATTCTCAGAAGACCGCTCTGATTCTCAAAACAATAGATGGTGAATCAATTCAACAAATATCAGAGGTTATGAAAACATCAACCAAGGCCGTAGAATCTCTCTTGTCAAGGGCTAGAGCAAACCTTAAGGCAATGGAAGCGGAATAAATATATGAGCATATGAAAACAAGAATGAATTATGTCTTGCCCTTGGCGAAGGATGAAGAACTGAATGTCGTCTAATTAAACACTGTATGAAAAAGGAATATGATATCGAGGTCTTTAATCGAATTCAAAAAGTAAAGGCACCTGCATACTTAAAAACGCGAATTGCAGGCCGATTGACTGCTCAAGTTCAGGAACAGATGCCATTAGTAAGGGTATATAGCTTGGCCTTAGCTATCGCCATTTTGTTCGTCATGAATTTTAATGTACTTGCAATGTCTTTAGGGAATAAACAGACTGAGCTTAAAGGAATTGAAATCCTTTCTACTTCTCTTGGAATAACTTCTTATAATCAATTGTACAATGACTAAGACTAAAATTCTAACGCTCAGCTTGATTCTTACGATGGTGCTGAATGTCGTCTTAATCTTGTTCATTCTTCAAAATGGCCTAGGACAAGAAAAGAGGCCTGAAGGCCCAAAGCAGATAATCATTGAACGTCTTAATTTTGATGCTGCTCAAGCTGCTAGCTATGAGAAGTTAATCAAAACCCATAGACTGGCTATACATGATAAAGAGAAACAGATGCAAGATATGAAGGCCAAACTTTACGGACTTCTTTCTGCAAACGATCGCAGCAATTCTCCAGCGATTATTGCTCAAATGGGAGATTTACAAAAGGATATAGAACAAATACACTTCGAGCACTTCCAAGAAGTAGAAAACCTCTGTAGAGATGATCAAAAAGCTGATTTTCAGAGTTTGAGCAAGGATTTGTTACAGCTTTTTAACAAAGGGCTTAAGATGGAGCGGCATGAAGTGCATTAAAGATTTTGTGATTATTCTAGCCATAAGTGCGGTTCATTTTTGCTCTCTAGCTCAAGAATTGAAGGTTTTTATTAACCCTGTTTTTAATAGCCAATCACTCGACTTGTCTGCTGAATTCGAAGTAAAAGAACATTGCATTAAGACCTTTAAATGTTACTTAACTTCCTTTGAACTTCTCAAAGACAATAGAATTGTCTGGACAGAAGAGAACAGCAATCACCTTATAGATGCATCTCTTCCTGAATCCAAGCTTCTTAATCTGAATGTCCCCAAAGACCTTCAGTATAATCAGATTTCCTTTCTTGTTGGAGTAGATAGTCTCACTTCTGTTTCTGGTGCTTTCGGGGGAGATCTAGATCCTACAAAAGGAATGTATTGGGCGTGGAATAGTGGCTACGTGAATTTAAAACTAGAAGGATTTCATCCTAATTCATCTTCTCCCAATAATGAATTTGAATTCCACCTTGGAGGCTACCTCCCTCCTTTTCAGACAGTACAAAGAGTATGTCTGTCTTGCGCTATGAATTCCCCTTTAGAAATTAACATTGACCTTGATACCTTTATTAAAAGCATAGACCT
>CALFHF010000019.1 GCA_937875855.1 uncultured Flavobacteriales bacterium | reverse complement strand
AGATGGGGCAAGCGCATCTATCAGAATGAGGCATACGATAATTCATGGAATGGGGCTTCTCACTCAGGTAGAATTCTTCCTACAGACACATATTTCATCATCATCACTATTGAAGAAACAGGGGCTGTAATCAAATCAACAATCGAGCTAAAGAGATGAGAGAAAGGGGGATATATATAGCCTTTATAGTGTGCATGATTGCTGGATTCAACCTAGTGAGCGTAGCTCAATACAGCAGCACCAATAGTCAGTACATGTTCAATGGATTGATTCTGAATCCTGCCTATGCAGGTGCCGGAAATGTAGCTGCGGTTAGCTTGAATTACAGAAATCAATGGACAGGGTTCTCAGGCTCGCCAGAGACGCAGACACTTAGTGGACATACTCCTCTTAGAGGAAACACCATTTCAGTAGGAGGTATTCTGACGCATGATAAAATAGGAGTGAATAGTGATTTAAACTTGATGGGAGTGGCCTCTTACAAGATTGAATACAGAAGATCACAATTGAATTTTGGGTTGGGAGCCGGCATTGGATTGACTCAATCCCTTTGGTCTGATGTGGTCACAGAACAAGAGAATGATCAGTTGTTTCAAAATGATAAGTCTTCCTTTAGACCACTCTTCTCCATGGGAATGTATTATGAGAATAAAGACTGGTATGCAGGCTATTCAGCACCTATGCTTTTGTCTTATTCATACGTCAGCAATGAAAAATTAAAGCCTTTCTTCTCTCCTGCTCAGATGGAACATGACCTTACAGCAGGAATGGCAAGGCGCATTGGAAGAGGAGTGACCTTCAAGCCGAGTTTCTTGCTCAAGGTTATACCGACAGCTTCCTATCAACTGGATCTGAATGCGAATTTCATTTTCCAAGAGAAATATTGGGCGGGAATATCTGTGCGTATGGATCGCTCTGTGATTGTCTTACTTGAGTATCAGATTAACCTTCAGTTCAGGATTGGGTACGCATATGATCATGGATTCAATGCCTTGGCCAGAAACACCTTTGGGTCACATGAACTCATGTTGATTTGGCAGAAGAAGAATCGCTCCTTGGCGCGCAGTCCACGCTATTTCTAGGTGTTTTCTTTTTGTTTCCTTTGTGAGGTCATGCCTCATTACTTAGACATCCTTATTGCCATACCTTTGCTATGGGCTGCGTATCGTGGTTTCAAAAAAGGACTCGTTATTGAACTTGCCGGATTGGCCGCGTTGATTTTAGGCATCTATTGCGCCTTGAAATTCTCTGATTTCATTTCTGATTTTATTGTGGAGCAGTGGGCTTATGAAGGGAAATACCTACCTATCATCTCCTTTGCACTCACTTTTATTCTCGTGGTATTACTTGTTCATCTTTTAGGAAAAGCCATTGAGAAAATGCTTGATGTGGTGGCGCTAGGAGCAGCGAATAAACTTGCTGGTGCCTTCTTCAATATCATGAAAGTGGCCATCGTCATCAGCATGGCGATTTGGTTCTATACCAAGTGGATACCTGCAACAGAATTGATTGTGGAAGAAGTTCAAGAAGATTCCCAAGAGCCCGAAACGGAGAGTGTGTTGTATCCTCCACTCGCCTCCTTAGCACCCATGATTATTCCGCCTCTTCTGGAGAGTAAATGGGTAGAACAATTAAAGGAAGCGACTTCGCCAGCTGAGACTATTCTCCCAGCACAGCCTTGATTCCGGGAAGAGATTTTCCCTCTAGGTATTCAAGCATTGCACCTCCACCGGTAGAGATATAACTCACCTTATCAGCCAGCCCGAATTTATTCACCGCAGCTACGCTATCACCACCACCTACAAGAGAATAAGCTCCATGTTTTGAGGTAGAATTCGTGATCGCTTCAGCCACCTTGATAGTGCCTTTAGAGAACGCTTCCATTTCGAAAACACCCATAGGGCCGTTCCAAAGAATAGTGCGGCTTTCATCTATTACTTTGGCATAGGCCCCTATGGCTTTTGCTCCAATATCAAGACCCATCCATCCATCAGGAATGGCATTGGACAAGACAGACTGGGTATTCGCATTTTCAGAGAATGCATCTGCAGCTATGCTGTCCATGGGAAGGTGAATGTGCGCACCTCTGGCTTTGGCCTTCTCCATGATGAGAAGCGCCTTGTCTAGGTACTCTTCTTCTACTAACGAAGCGCCTACTTTTCCTCCCTTAGCTTTCAGAAATGTATAGGCCATTCCCCCACCTATGATGAGATGATCCACCTTATCGATTAGGTTTTCTAGGATGGAAATCTTGCTTGACACCTTAGCTCCACCCACGATAGCGGTGAAGGGTTTTTCGCCATGAAAAAGCACCTTATCTATGCTCTCTTTCTCGGCATTCATCACCATCCCCAGCATCTTATCCTGCATGAAATCAGCAATGACAGCGGTAGAAGCATGAGCCCTATGTGCAGTCCCGAAGGCATCATTCACATACACATCACCCAGCTTGGCTAGAGATTTTGCGAACCCCTCATCACCCTTTTCCTCCTCCGCATGAAAGCGAAGATTTTCAAGCAAAAGCACTTCCCCTTCTTTCAAATCAGCGCTGGCTTTCTCAGCTATTTCTCCAATGCACTCTGAAGAAAATTTCACAGGATGACCTAATAACTCAGTGAGGCAAGGGATAATCTGTGCCAAGGAAAGCGAAGCATCTTTCCCCTTCGGGCGACCGAGATGAGACATCAAGATGCAGGAAGCGCCTGCGTCAATAATCTTTTTAATAGTGGGAATCGCTGCGCGTATGCGTGTGTCATCGCTTACTTTTCCATCTTTCAATGGAACATTGAAGTCAACACGTACGAGAACTTTGCGAGATTTGAACTTGAAATTATCTATGGCTGCCATAATGCTGTTTAAAAAGAAGCGCAAAGTTATCCATCATAAAAAAACAGACCTACGCTGATTTCTATATATTAGTCCTAATGACCTTCGATCAACTCACCCTACATAAAAACACCGCGGAAAAGCTTCTTGAAGGCTTGGCGAATGACCGTGTTGCTCACGCGCAGTATTTCCAAGGCGCAGATGGAGGAGGCAATTTACCATTGGTAGTGGCCTATGCGCACGCGCTACTTTCAGGCGGATCATCGGATATGTTCGGGGGAATGGATACACGCGCAGCGCGTTTGGAGCATCCTGACCTTCACCTGTCTTTTCCCATAGTACAATCTGCTTCGGCTAAGATTTCAGACCCTCACGTACAGGATTTCAGAGAGGCCTATACTAGCAATCCCTTTATGTCATACAAGCAATGGCAACAGAGCAGAGGAGAGGCAGGAAAGAAGGCGATCATCTCTAAGTCAGAGGCGGAATCCATCGCTAAGAAATTCACTTTGAAATCCTATGAAGGAGGACGTAAAGTCCTCTTGATGTGGATGCCTGAGTATATGAATGAGACCTGCTCTAATAAGCTGCTCAAGCTCATTGAAGAACCACCAGCCGACACTGTGATTATCCTTGTAGGGACTGATGCTGAAGCATTGCTACCCACCATAAGATCCAGAATTCAAGTGACCGTGCTGCCGCCCTTATCAGCAGATGAGATCATGGAAATATTGGTCAAGAACAGAAGTGAGGATGAAGACTATCTCATGGAAGTGGCAGAGCAAGCAGAAGGAAGTATTTCCTATGCATTAAATCTTCTCACTGAGGGCATCATAGACCTTTCTCCGCAGATTATTGAATGGACTAGATCCTGCTATTCGCGGAATATTAACGAGGTTATGACCTGGTGTGATACACAAGCAGCTGAGGGAAGGGAACCTACCTTGAGGTTGCTTGAACGATGCTTGGACGTGTATAGAATGGCCTTCAGAAAACACTTCATAAAGGAGACGTTGAGCAGCGATGAAGAGCTAGAGACCTTCACCGAGAAATTCTCGCCATTCATTCACACAGGCAATGCTGAAGGACTTATGGAATCAGTAGAAAAAGCCCATGCTGATATCTCCCGAAATGGCAATGTGCGCATCGTGCTTCTTGACTTAAGTTTTCAAGTAATGAAACACTTGAAAAATCCAGTGACTCAGAATTGAGGAGATTAGGGAGCCAGCGAGATTATTCCCTACTTTCATATCAGCAGAATTTTTCATTCCACTGACATGAAGGCTACTTTCCTTTCACTCCTTATCGTATACGGGATTCAATTCCAATTGCCGGCTCAAGTAATTAGTTGCCCCGCTCCCGCTGATTCCCTTCATCTCGTTTTTCCTCTATCATAAAATTTCACCTATCCTACATCTCATTTCGGGTTCAATGGAAAAATAGATTACCCTGATAGTGCTGAGGTTTTGAAAAGACAGATGAACTTCAGCGACCCTCTGTTCAGGAATACCATTGCCTCATTGGGTATTCCAGAGGTGCTGGTGCATCCTGATAATGCCAAGAAATCCATTGAACGAAGAAGGAAACCATATCATTCTGAAATGGTGACCGAACCTCATGTATGGCCCAATCCAGCTAGTGACTTTGTACTCATCAATCACAGAAACCTACCGAGAGCTGGTGGCATTATAGTGTATGATTCTCAGGGACGTGTTGTGATTCAGCAAGCTATTTCAACGGAAAGTAAGACGACTATTATTAACATTGAATTATTGGAAAATGGCAATTATTTGATTGAGATCAAAGATGAGCAAGGTCAGCCGTTATCAAGTGAACAACTCATCATCATGGAATGAGAAAGGTTACCCAAATATCATTCTTGCTAACTTTTGTCGTTACAATTCAAATTCAAGCGCAGTTCACCTATTTTAATCAATTGAACGGGCCAGGTCCTGGAAACCCTGAAACCACGGGAAATTTAGAAGTTGTAGGAGATGAAATTGTGATTTGGGGTGGAATGAATGTAGACGCAGTACAGTCTAAATTTGTCAGGAAATATGACAATGATGGAAACTTCGTAGCTGAACAACTTTTCCATTCAATTGATGCCTTTATATATTCTGGCTCAACGGCTTCTTTTCTATCAATTAATAACGAGAATAATTTCCTGTTCACACAAGGAATAGCTGACTCACAAGGATTGCATGGTTTAATCTATAAAATCGGCCCAGATCTTTACACATTATGGACTAGAGTATACGATGAGTATTTTCCTGAGACATATTTTTTACCCATGCACCTTCTGATAGTGGATTTATACTAGCCGGAGAGTATGGCCCTAATCCTGGTGAACGCGGTACGTTCATTATGGAGATAGACAGCATTGGAAATGTGCTCTGGCATAATGAAATTCATGCACCAAGTGAAGGGTTATTTAGGAATTTAAATATTACTCAGTATGGTGAAAAGTACATTGTTTCAGGAATAGACCAAAATGGAAATGATAGCGAAGTTTATATTGATGTACTTAATAGTTTTGGTGAGCTAGTAGAACACTTTGAACCTCCAAATACTCCTCTTGGTGGAGGAGGCGGTATTTATCATTTAGTTAATAATAGTAACGAGATTATTGCCTATCAAAGCGCTGCTTATGAATGGATTAACCCTCCATCAATAGCTTATAACATGATTAGGATATTTAAGCAGGATGTAGACAACTCACTATTTGAGTTGCAAAATCAGTACTTCACAGAACAAGAACTTTCAGGCTCAATTATAAAAATGATTCAAGTTTCAAGTGGTTACGCACTAGCTGGTACATACAGACAACTCGATAATAATAATACTCGAAAAGCCTGGATCATGAAGATAGATGATGACTTTCAGCAAGAATGGTACACAGAGTTGAGTTATGATGATGAACTTGGTTGCTGCAGAAGTACTATCTTCGGGGGTAACAACAACCATCTATTTCATGAAAACACTCTTCACAATTATAGCTTTCCTTTCA
>CALFHF010000018.1 GCA_937875855.1 uncultured Flavobacteriales bacterium | reverse complement strand
TCCATCTTTCTTCTCATCATTAGTGAGCATACTCATCAAATGCTGGCAAGCATATAAGATCAACTCTTTACTGCCCATCCTTTTTTACCGATCTAAAGTACATCTATTCTTATCAAGATGATAAAACAGTAGTCTGGAAAATCCTGTTTATCTGCTCACGTCTGTTTCTGATGTTTTTCTCCTCTATAATGATCCCCCAGGATTCTCCTGTTTTTTCTTCACCTTTGATCGTTAAGATCAACTCTGAGGCTGGGCTGTTTTATCCCTTTTTGGGCCCAACTTAGGCCTGGAATAAGAGTCGCTTATTCTTCACTTTATTTTTTCTAAATGGTTGCCAAGAAGAAGCTGGAACATGAAGACGCGAAGAAAATCTACGTGTTGGATACTTCTGTACTGCTGTATGACAGCAATGCCATCAAGAATTTCGAAGAGAATAATGTCGCCATACCCATTCAGGTATTGGAAGAGATGGATAACTTCAAGAAAGGCAACGACACTAAAAATTTCGAGGCCAGGCAGTTCATTCGGTACATAGATGACATTTCTGATGGTCAACTCATCAATGACTGGATACCCATTAACGGGTCTAAAACGGGTCGATTTAAAGTGGTTCTCCATGATCAGCATCCCCGTGAAAAAGATGCAGAAAAGACCCTTGGCTCAGCTAAATACGATCATAAAATTCTGAACTGCGCTCTGAGTCTGCATGAAGAATATCCTAATAAATCGGTCATCCTGGTCTCTAAGGACATCTGTCTCAGGCTCAAAGCCAAAGCCCTCAATATCATAGCTCAAGACTATGAGACAGGGAAGATCAAGAACATTAATGAGCTCTATACGGGTTTCGGAGAGGAGCCGCTTGAGGTCTCTGATATAAACTTAAAGAAGCTGCATCAGCAAGGCTTTATCAGTCTCACTGACGTAGGCATAGATAAACCTAAAGCTAATCAATACTTTCAGCTGCAGGCTAAGAAAGGGGATGCCATCGCTTATTATGAGCCAGACATCAGCGCCTTACGTCTGGTAGAGGAGAACACGGCCTTCGGGATCAGTGCACTCAATGCAGAGCAGGAATGTGCCTTGCATGCGCTCTTAAATCCCAGAGTAAAGCTGGTCACCATTCAAGGCGTAGCAGGAACAGGTAAGACCTTGCTGGCCTTGGCAGCTGCGCTGGAGCAACGCAGGGAATTCAGGCAGATTTTTGTCTCGCGGCCTATCGTTCCGCTAGGGAATAATGACATTGGCTTCTTGCCGGGAGATATAAAGGATAAAATGGATCCGTACATGCAATCGCTGTGGGATAACCTAAATTACATTAAAGACCAATACCGCAAGACTGACAAGAATTATAGGCTGATAGAGGAGATGATGAAGACAGAGAAGATTGCCATAGCGCCTCTAGCCTATATACGAGGTAGGAGCCTGGTGAAGATTTTCTTTATAGTAGATGAAGCGCAGAACCTCACGCCTCATGAAGTGAAGACCATCATCTCTCGAGCGGGCGATCACACTAAGATTGTCTTCATGGGTGACATACATCAGATAGATACGCCTTACCTAGATTCTCAGAGTAATGGATTGTCTTATCTCATAGACCGCGTAAAGGATAATCCGCTTTTCGCTCACATCACCTTAGAGAAAGGAGAACGAAGTTTATTGGCCAATATCGCCAATGAGCACTTATGAATGTGAAGGTCTTGTTAAAGAGCTAATCAAGAATGCCAAGGGTACTACCTTTGGCTCAGAACAATAGAACTATGCGCGCACTTACGTACTTCTCCCGAATTTTTGTCGGAGGTCTTTTCATCGTTTCAGGAATCATCAAAGCCAATGACCCTCTGGGCTTTTCCTATAAACTCCAAGAGTACTTTGCCGAGAGCGCATTGAATCTCCCTTTCCTTGAACCTTATGCCTTGGTCCTGGCTATTTTGGCCTGTCTTGCTGAGATTGTGCTAGGATTCGCGGTGATCTTCGGGGCTAAGATGCCCCTAGCTACATGGGCTCTACTTATCCTCACACTCTTCTTTGGTTGGCTCACGCTCTATACTGCCACCTGCGATGAAGCGGGTACGTATGATATCATGGTTAATGGTATCATGGAGAACAGACCTGTCACTTGCGTTACGGATTGTGGCTGCTTCGGGGATGCCATGAAAGGCTCCATAGGCCGCAGCCTCACGCCTTGGGAATCCTTTTATAAAGACTTGGTGCTTTTCATCTTTATCGTTCCGCTTTTCTTACAGCGCAACAAAATCTCCTTGAACAATGCTGCAGAGGATGTTCGCATCCTTCCTGGAGCGTTGGTTATCGTTTCTATGCTCTGCTGGTTATTCGGTTGGATGTTCCCGCTGGTCTTTGCCTTAATAGGCATGGCAGGGTATCTCCTCATCAAGCGTTTCAGCGCTAGGTCTGAGTGGTTGGCGGCCGGGTATATCACGCTCATATGTTTGGTCTTTGTGTATTACTGTGTGCAGCATTTACCTCTGAAGGATTATCGCCCCTATGCCATTGGCAAGAGCATTCCTGAGCAGATGAAATCTGCGGAAGAACTGGGCTTGCAAGCGCCTGAGTATGTCTATAATTATGTCATGGTCAATGCGGCCTCAGGCGAGCGAGTTACTATTACTTCCAAGCAATACATGGCCGATAAATGGTGGGAGCGCAAGGAATATATCCAAGACAAGGAAGGCACTCAAGGCCCGTTTAAAATCAAGGATGGCTATGAAGCCACCATTCCTGACTTCAGCATGATGGATGAGGAAGGTTCTGAGGTCAATTACATGATCCTAGAAGCGGAGACTCCGGTCTTGCTCGTCATCACGTATGACGTTGATAAAGCGGGTAAAGGCATCACCAAAGTAGGCGCCCTGGCTGATGAATGCATTGCGAATGGGGTAGAGGTCTTTGGGCTTACTTCTTCTATGCAAGACAAGGTGGAGACACTGAGGCATGAGCATCAACTAGCCTTCCCGTATGGCTATGCTGATGAGAAGGTGCTGAAGACCTTAGTGCGTGCTAATCCTGGGCTTGTCCTTATGGATAAAGGAGTGGTTTTGGCCAAATGGTCGGATTCTGATGTGCCTAGCTATGACGTGATCAAAAAGATATTGGGACGCTAATGATCGCTTACCTCATACGCAGAACGATCTACGGATTGAGTGTGCTCTGGGGAGTGATAACGCTGGTCTTCATCATTTTTAACCTTAAACCAGGGGATGCTTCACAAATGCTCCTCGGTCAACGTGCTACGCCTGAAGCCATAGCCGCGGTGAATAAGGACTTAGGACTGGATCTTCCAGGGTTTCAGCGCTATCTTCTATACCTGAATGATCTTTCTCCTGTGTCTATTCATTCGGAGGAGGAAGAAGACAGAGTCTATTTTGACCAGGAGAAATACACTGGATTCTGCGCGGTTACAGCAGGAGCGAAGGGGCTTTATATTAAAAGTCCATACCTCAGAAAGTCCTATCGCACGAAGCGTGATGTATCTTCCATCATAGGTGATGCCTTGCCGGGCACGTTTATCTTGGCTTCATTGAGTATGCTCTTTGCGCTCGTTATAGGATTGATTGTTGGGATCATATCGGCACTGAAGAAAGACAGCCTATTTGATCGCTCGGCCTTGATTGTTGCGGTTCTGGGTATGTCAGCACCGTCTTTTTATATGGCCATTATCTTCTCTTGGATAGGCGGCTATCTGCTCTATTCGGTGATTCCGTTACCCATTTTTCCGCTCGTGCTTTGGATTATGATTCTACTGACAGGTGTCATTCATTCTTCTATCAAGTCAGGTTTTACCTGGAGTGGAATGGGAAGACAGGTGGTGAAGGCGCTCCTCTGGGCCTCGGCTGTGTGGCTAGCCCTGTTGATCTTGAATAGTTTCCTAGGGCATTTCATTCCCATGGATTGGCTCAAAGCCTATATCTCCTTGCCTGGAACCTATTTGGAGCAATCAGGTTCCCTTTATGAAGTAGATGTCTTCGATGGGCCTTATCTGGCTCCTAGGAACATTATTCTGCCCACACTCACGTTAGGTATAAGACCCTTGGCCATT
Organism: uncultured Flavobacteriales bacterium; assembly: GCA_937875855.1. Lineage (GTDB taxonomy): Bacteria > Bacteroidota > Bacteroidia > Flavobacteriales_D > JABDKJ01 > JABDLZ01. The sequence continues at coordinate 364 of CALFHF010000018.1, read as the reverse complement.
ATTATTCAGCTCATGAGAAATGCACTGCTGGAGGAATTGGGCAAAGACTACATACGTACAGCGAAAGCAAAAGGGCTGAGCACCAATAAAATAGTAATGAAACATGCATTCAGAAATGCACTTAACCCTGTAGTTACAGCTGTTTCAGGGTGGTTTGCTTCGCTGTTAGCAGGAGCAGTATTCATAGAGTTCATCTTCGGGTGGCAGGGATTGGGATTGCAGGTCTACGAGGCCTTGGTCAATGAAGACTTTCCATTGGTCATAGGATCGGTGATTGTGATATCCTCCATTTTCGTGACGATCAATATCTTGGTCGACATACTTTATGGAGTCATTGACCCCCGTGTACGAATGAATTAATAAG
>CALFHF010000017.1 GCA_937875855.1 uncultured Flavobacteriales bacterium | reverse complement strand
ATTAGTTGTTTTCATAGTAGTTTGGTTTAAAATATTAATCGAAAATTACAAAAAAAGCTTAACCAACATATTGACTAATGCTCAGATTCATTCCAGAATTAAGGATATATCCATAACTATTGAAAAAAAATGCCCCAGGTAAAACCCGAGGCACTTTTAATACGAATATGGTAGCTATTAAGCTTGACTCACTTTGCCTTTTCTCTTTAGCAATTGTCTTCTTAATGCTTCAATAGCTTCATCTGTGGATTCTTCAAAACTCTTGCTCTGTTTCTTGGCAAAGAGTTCGATTCCGGGTACGTTCATACGAATCTCTGTGATCTTGTTACTAAACTCATTATTATTATCGACACGAAGGAATACTTCACTGTCTATGATATTATCATGGAATTGTTCCAGCTTCTTAAGCCTATCCTTTATAAAAGTGATAAGCTTGACATCAGCGCTGAATTTGACGGCACGAACTTCTACTTGCATATTTCTATAGTTTATATTGTTCAACGTATAGTTCAGCCCTTAGGATGCGCTTGCGCATGTATTTTTTTCAATCGCTCGATGGAGTTATGGGTATAGACCTGGGTGGCCGCAAGATTTGCGTGACCAAGAATCTCCTTTATGGACTGAAGTTCAGCTCCGTTTTCGAGCAAGTGAGTAGCGAAGGTATGCCTAAGAACGTGTGGGCTTCGCTTGCTCTGCGAAGACACAGTACCAAGGTACGCATTTACTTTTCGGTATACAAATTTGGGGTAGAGCTTCTTTCCTTCATCGGTTAAAAAGAGGTTCTCCCCTCCTTTTCCCAGCTCCTGACGCACATTCAAGTAGTCCTTAATGGCCAGCATACAAGGCCCTGAGATGGGCAGAATACGTTCTTTATCTCTCTTTCCTATGACCCTTAATGTGGCATCATGAAATGACAGGTCTTTTTCCTTGGCATGTATCAACTCGCTCAATCGCAAACCAGTGGCATAGAATAAGAGGATCATGGCTCTATCTCTTTTTCCTGTCAGATTATCTGTAAACAGCCCTTCCAACTGAAAGATGTCCTGCATCCCTGCCTTTTCAATGGTGACCGGAAGTCTTTTTGGAATCTTGGGGCCATTGAGCACCCGTACAGGATTATCCTTCCTATAACCCTGTCGTCTTAAATACTTGAAAAATCCTTTGAGCGTAGAGAGTTTACGCTGCACCGTACGGGCGGCCGTACTTGTTTCGAGCATGCTTACCACCCATTCTCTGATGTGCATGGTGAGTGCGTCTTGGATGCTGTCTTCTTCTAAGTGCTCCTTAAGAAAGGCTTGGAAGGACTCTAGGTCGTTCCTGTATGCCTTGAGTGTGTGCAAGGAATACCTCCGTTCTATTTCAAGATGTTGAAGGAAGCTTTCGATCATGCACAAAAAAAGGTGATTGGTTTAAACCAATCACCTCTTCTTCAAATAAATATCATCAAATCAATCTTCAAGACGATACGTCCTATTGACATAACGTGCTTTCTTAATCTCTTCTCTGCGTACAATACAGTCTTTAGTGAAGAATTGTCTTTTCCTCAATTGACGAACAGTTCCTGTTCTGTCGTACTTCTTCTTGTAACGCTTAAGGGCTCTTTCGATGTTCTCCCCTTCTTTCACTGGTATAACTAGCATGTCTATCTTTTAGTAGGCCGCGAATTTACGTTGAAACTCTATTACTGCCAAATTAATTCAACACTTGTCTGGAGATGACTAATTTCTGAATCTCTGAAGTACCTTCTCCTATGGTACAGAGTTTACTGTCTCTGTAGAACTTTTCTACTGGGTAATCCTTGGTATATCCGTACCCACCGAAGATTTGCACCGCATCTGTAGAGACCCTTACGGCTACTTCAGAAGCATAATACTTAGCCATAGCAGATTCCTTGGTCATTTTCACTCCCCTGTTCTTCATGTCCCCAGCTTGGAAGGTAAGCAATTCTGCTGCTTCTATCTGAGTAGCCATATCGGCCAGCTTAAAGGAGATTCCTTGAAACTGAGAAATGGGCTTGCCGAATTGCTCTCTCTCTTTAGAATAGGCCAAGGCCGCTTCATACGCTCCACGGGCTATACCTATGGATAAAGACGCAATAGAGATTCTGCCGCCATCCAATACTTTCATGGCTTGAATGAAACCATCTCCTACGTTACCTAGAATGTCGTCCTTATGTACTCTGCAATTATCGAAGATTACTTCAGCTGTTTCAGAGGCTCGCATGCCCAGTTTATTCTCTTTCTTACCTGCTTTCAGACCTGGATTTCCGCGCTCGATGACAAAAGCTGTCATACCATGAGAATCGAGCAATGCTCCTGTCCTTACTATAGCGACCATCATATTAGATGATTTACCATGCGTGATCCAAGACTTAGTTCCGTTTAATACCCAGTGGTCTCCGTCCTGCTTTGCCGTGCATTGCATACGCATAGCATCAGAACCTGTATTAGGTTCGGTCAATGCCCAGGCTCCAATCCATTCGCCAGAAGCTAACTTAGGAAGCCACTTTTTCTTTTGTTCTTCATTTCCGAAGTACATGGTATGACCTGTGCACAGCGAATTATGCGCTGCCACTGAAAGGCCAATGGATCCGCACACACGCGATATTTCTGAAACAGCGGTGATATATTCCATATAACCAAAGCCACTTCCACCATATTCCTCAGGAACCAAGACACCGAGCAATCCTAGTTTTCCGAGTTCGCGCATGATGTCAACTGGAAATTCCTGCGACTCATCCCATTCCATAATCCTAGGACGGATGTTTTTATCCGCAAAATCCCTGACCATCTGGGTGATCATCTTCTGATTCTCATTCAATTCGAAATCCATCTGCGCTTTTTTGTCTTGTTAAAAGGACACGAGGTCAACAACCTCAGCCTTGTATTGTTCTAATTTTTTTCTGCCGTCCAAGAAGGCTAGCTCCACAAGAAATGCGAATCCAGCTATCTCAGCACCTTGACTCTTAACCAGCTCAGCAGTGGCCGCTGCGGTTCCTCCCGTTGCAAGAAGATCATCATGAATGAGGACTTTCCAACCAGGTTTAACGCTGTCTTGGTGCATCTCAATCTCAGCACTGCCATATTCCAAATCATAGGAATAGGAAACAGTCTTATAAGGTAGCTTTCCTTTCTTTCTCACCGTAATAAACGGCACACCAAGACGAATAGCAAGAGGAACTCCGAATAGGAAACCTCTGCTTTCAACTCCGGCTATGGCCTGTATCCCCATACCAGCGCAGCGCTGAGCAAATTCCTCAATGAGATCAGCGCAGAGGACAGGGTCCTCCAACACGGGCGTAATGTCCTTAAAGAGTATCCCCGGTTTAGGGAAATCAGGTACATCACGAATGGCTGATGCTAATCTTTCAGTGATGAGGGAAGTACTTTCTACCATGGGAGCACAATTTTACGCCCTTGAACAGGAAAAGCCAAAGAAATAAAAGCAGAAAGGAAAAAGAAAAGAGAAATGAGAGTTCCAGGTGGCTTATATGCTGCATTGTTTCTCGAAGAAAAGGACAGGCAGTGTTTAACTCTTTCTCGAGGCAAAGGCTATTTGTCTTCCTATTTAAGTGATTCTAAATACGCTGGATCGAGTTTTTGGCCCATAGCAGCTGCTCTCTTAGCGTCACGCGTAGCGCTTTGCTTATCTCCCATTTTGGCAAAAACATAGGAACGATTCAGGTAATAGCTTCCTGCATCAGGAGCCATGGAGATAGCTTTGTTATAATCTTGAATAGCCGCTTGATACTCCCCTATCTGAGTCCGGCAATGTCCTCTAAACTCATAGATATCATGCTTGTTAGGGTCAAGCTTTAAGATCTCATTCAAATCAAGAATTGACTTATCAGGCTGGTTGACTTGGAGATAAAGCAAGGCCCGGTTAGAATAGGCATTGATGAAATACGGATCTATCTCAAGTGCCTTGGTCAGGTCAGCTAGGGCTATATCATTCTGACCTTTCTTGCCATAGACCGATCCTCTAGATGAAAGAGCCTTGGCGTTCTTTGGCTCAAGTTCTAGGGTCTTATTATACCCTTCTAAAGCGGAATCATCCTTTCCTGCATCGAAATCAATATTGGCCAGATTTAAATAGCCACTGGCATACTTCGGATTCATGGCTATAGCTTTTTTAAAGTCAGCCGCAGCTTCTTTCAATTTCTTCTCTTTTTTTAAATGTACGCCTCGGTTATTATAGGGCATAGAGAGGTACGGATTTGCCTTGTCAGAGTATGATTCTTTCTCAATGACATCAGAAAAAAGCGTTGCGCTATTTTGGAAAACATCAACCCGAGTAAAGGTGCTGATGAAGAAGAAAAGAGCCAATGCATAAGGCACATATCTTAGGTTCTTATTGGACTGTTTCTCAAGGTATACCAAGAGAATAAGGAATAATCCTACAGAGGGTAGATAGGTATATCTGTCAGCCATGACTACGTCTCGTACCGAGAGAATAGAAATGAAAGCAGGCAGCGATACATTGACAAAGAAAAACGCCATGCCTAAGAAAAGTAGAGGCTCATCTTTCTTATACCAGCGCACCAATAAGGCGAGCATACCGATGGGAATCAATGCAAAGAGATAGTAATACGCAGGAATCTGCCCTTGGATGGGATACGTATAGAACATAGAAAGATCAAAGGGAATGAAGGTCTTCAAAGTGTAAACTCCCATCGCGTAAAATGAGAACAGAATACGTTCGCCTATAGAGAAGGCATAGATCACTTTCTCGGCCTCAAAGCTGTCAGATGCGGTGAGCGTAACCAGACCAATAATCACAGAAAGCAAGAGGAAAGGAACTTTCTGTAGGAGTCTTTTGCTCGAGAACATGTCTCTAGAATCAGCATGATCTATGGCCATCAATAGAAGCGGAAGAACTACTGCCTGTTCTTTACATAAACAACTGATTAAGAAGAATATCCACGATATGATCAAATCTTTAGTAGCATCACTCATGCGATACTTGATGTAGAAATGAACGCTCGCCAAGAAGAATAATGTGAAGGTTCCTATCTTCATGGCAGCGGCAAGCCATGCCACTGACTCTACATTCATGGGTTGCAATGCAAACAGTAACGCGAGCAGGTAAGCCCAAGTCCCGTCCTTATCCCAATGCCTGAAAATCTTCAAGATTAGGAAGGCATTCAAGAGATGAATTAAAAGGCTGATGCCGCGGATCCATCCAAGGTCTTGACCGAACATTTTAAACTCCATGCCCATGATGAACATGGCTACAGGGCTGTATTGGTTCAAGTAGGTACCTGAAAAAAGCACATCCCATTGTTGACTAATGATTAAGGGATTAGAGGTGACATAGATATCATCATCGTAGTTCAAGTACTCATTATCGAAGTGTCCTTGATAGGCAATGGTGGTCACCACTAAAATGACTGCAAGCCAAATCCAGTTCAAGGAAGGTGTTGCGGCTTTCTTAGATTCAAGGGCTTTCTTACGATCTCTTCGTGCTGACATATTCAGTGATTTTCAGGGTATTCGATTTCTTCTTGAAGGATATAGATAGGACGAGCTCTTACTTCGTTATAGATACGTGCCACATATTCTCCTATAACTCCTAGGCAGATAAGCACCACGCCCCCAAGGAAAAGCATGGAAACGAGTAAGGAAGTCCAGCCGGCAATGGCTTTGCCCAGGGCAAAGATCACAATCGCATAGAAGCCATAGAGAATGGAAGCGACACTTACGACAGATCCCAGATAAAAAGCCAGTCTCAATGGTTTTACTGAGAAAGAGGTCACACCATCAAGCCCGAAACGCAGCATGCGTAAGAAAGAGAATTTGGTCACCCCTGCCACTCTGATTCCTGGTTCATAGTCAATGAAAGTCTGGTTAAAACCCAACCAAGCTACGAGGCCCCGGTTAAAGCGCTGGCGTTCAGGAAGGCTGAGGAACACATCGACAGCTTTTCTCTGCATCAATCTGAAATCAGCAGAGGCTGGTTCAATGTGTACATCAGAGAGGAAATTCAACAGGCTATAATACCAGCGAGAGCTTATTTTCTTTACTAAGGGAAGGGAATCCTGTTCTTTCCTGCGGGTATTGACGACTAGAAAGCCTTCCTCAGCTTTTGAAATCAAGGCAGGAATCAAGGAAGGTGGGTGCTGTAAATCTCCATCCATAGTAATGACATAATCTCCTTTACTTTTTTCAAGACCTGCATGCAAAGCAGGCTGATGACCGAAATTTCTAGAGAAAACGAGACCTTTCAGATAAGGTCTGGTTTTAGCCATTTCTCTGAGGACTTTAGACGTTTCATCGCTGCTTCCATCATTGACGAAGATCATCTCGAAGCGTTTACCTTCTTTTTTCATAACTGTTTCGCAGGCCAGAACCATCTTTTCGATGTTATCTTGTTCATTGAACACAGGAATCACAAGGCTGATAAGTGGATTCTTTAGAAGGGTCATAGTATTTGGATGAAATTCAAATCTAAAATAAAGCAATACAGGACATAGATTTTAGGGACTCAAAGAATGAATCCACTTAGTTTCCCACGCTGAGATAAGGAGCGAGTTTGAGGAAAACCTCCTCAGAAATCAAATGTGATTTACTGACTTCCTGCACAGATTTATAGGGTCCATGTTGCTCGCGAATGGCAATGATGGAATTCGCGATGGGTTTAGTGATATAAGGATGTTTCATCATCTCACCCCAAGTGGCCTTGTTCACATTTATTCTCCCAATAGATCCTCCTTCAATGTTCAAGAAGGGGCTGATTCTTACAAAGAGGTCAGGTTCTTTATCGAAGCCATAAACCTCATTGAGCTGTGACATAGACGTAAAACCACCTAGTCGTTCTCTATACTTTAGAATGCGTTGTGCGTAGATAGGGCCAATGTATGGGAGGCCTTCAAGACTAGCAGAATCGGCAAGGTTAAGAGAGAGTGCTGCTGCTACTTCCTTCTTTTCATAGGGCTGATAATCGCTTTTATCGTAGTCCTTTTTCTCCCAAGAGTCTTTGGCGAATGCAGAGGAAGGACGTTCAGGAATCAGAATAAATGGAAGTAATCTCTCAAACATGAAATCATCAACCACATACATCTTTTTGAAATCCTCCACTTTTCTGAATTGACCACCTTTAGATCGGTATTTATCAATGGATTCGGCTTGTTTGAGTGAAAAACCTAAGGCTTGAAAATCATCAAGGGTGATGATATTAGGATCAAAAGGAAAGGGTTCTGGAAGGTTCTTTTTCGCGGATCCATCCTCAGAAAAAGCGTTTCTACTCTCCTCTTGAACCACATCAAGGCTATCCATGTGTGCCAACCAAGCGGGATCCAGTGCTGAAATCTCACCTTCAGGCACGGGCATAAAGCGCTCGTGAAATTGAATAACCAAGAGGCAAGAAACGATGATTACTAAAAAGAACAACAGGCCTACCTGCTGCCTTTTAGAGAATTCAAGCATGCCTTTTAAGGGGCCTTTCATCAAGTGAATTACTTACCGATTGCCTTCAAGTACCTCTTCAATTGTTCATTGACTTTAGGGAAGAGGAAGAACAGGCCTATCATATTAGGGAACACCATGGCAAAGATCATCGCATCAGAGAAGTCCCAGATAGACTTCATATTAGCCGCTGCACCGATAATGATAAATATCAGGAAGAGCATTTTATAGGTCAGGTCAGCCATTTTTCCTTTGCCAAAAAGGAATTTCCAGGACTGAAGGCCATAATAAGACCATGATATCATGGTGGACACTGCGAACAGTACAACAGCGATGGTCAAGAACACATCTGAGAAGGGAATATATTGAGCAAATGCTTGAGAGGTTATTCCAGCTCCTTCGTAAGACACTCCATCAATGAGGACAGCTCCTGAACCATCACCACCATAAGTAAATGCTCCACCCATGTTGAATATGATGATTACAAGGGCCGTCATTGTGCAAATCACTACTGTATCAATAAAAGGTTCAAGCAAGGCTACCAGACCTTCGGATGCAGAATATTTCGTTTTAACAGCCGAGTGAGCAATAGAGGCCGAACCCGCGCCCGCTTCATTGGAGAAGGCTGCCCTTTTAAATCCAACCAAAAGCACTCCTATCGCCCCTCCCACGCCTATCGCTTTGGGATTAAAGGCTTCTACGAAAATCAAGGAGATTGCATCATCTACAAGAGAAAAATTACTCACTACGATATAGATGCAGGCGACCAGATATAGGACAGCCATAAACGGAACGACCTTTTCAGTAACACTGGCTATCCTCTTGATTCCACCTATGATGATTATGCCCACAAGAATGGCCAAGATAACTCCTATGAAAAAGCCAGAACCAGCATGAGATAGCCCCATGAGATCTTTTAGAACTATGGTCGCTTGATTCGACTGAGCCGCATTGCCACCCCCAAAGGAACCACCGATACAAAAGATGGCAAATAATACTGCAGACACTTTACCCAGGGTAGCAAAACCTTTTTCCTTGAGTCCTTTACTTAGGTAGTACATAGGTCCCCCATGCACAGTGCCATCCGGATCGACATCTCTGTATTGAACGCCCAGAGTGCATTCTACAAATTTCGTTGACATACCCAGCAATCCACAAACAATCATCCAAAAGGTTGCGCCTGGACCACCAAGCGCGATTGCTAAAGCAACACCTGCAATGTTCCCATTTCCCACAGTTCCTGAGACGGCAGTTGCCAGCGCTTGATAATGGGTAACTTCACCTGAACTGCTTTCATCTCTGATGGTATCAAGTATATCTCCATCAATAGGAAGGTCTGTCTTGGCCACCCCATGATCTGGATCCACTGAATCATACTTCCCTCGCACCACATTGATAGCCGTCTTGAAGTGCCTAACATTCACAAAACCGAAATAGACCGTAAAGAAGGCCGCACTTGCAACCAATAATATCAATACAAAGGGCGTATCAAAAACCGTAAAGAAGATAAGATTTGAAAAAAAGTCAGAAATGGGTTTGAAAGCCAGATTTATCTGTTCATCGATTCCGATGTCTTGTGCAGCATTCTCTTGCGCAAAAATCACAAAGGGAAATAGGATGCCAACAATAGCAAGAAGCAAACTTCTGATTTTCATAATTCTGGTTTAATCGTTTTGATAGTGTCTAAAGGACGTCTAAGTTAGAAAAAGCCATCACAGTGGCAATTGTTCATCTATTAAGGCAAGGCCTTCTTCCAATGTATGTGGATTATAATCCAAGATTTTTCTCGCTTTATCGAGGACGAACCCTGTATGCGGAGGTCGCTTCGCGGGCTGTCTAAGAGAAGAAGTGTCTATCTCGGTAATTCCCTCTTCAGAAAATTCATAATAGCGTGCGATTCTGCGCACCATTTCTATTACTGACATAGTCTCGGGTCCTGATAAATGGAAGATTCCTTTCGCCTTTTTCTCTGCGATGAGCCAACATCCCATAGCGAGATCTTCAGCCAACGTGGGCGCTCTAAATTGATCATTCACAATATTCATTGGCCCACCTTTTCTCAAAGTTTCGCGGGCCCACAGGACAACATTAGAACGGCTCATATTCTCAGTATAGCCGTACAGGATTATGGTACGAGCGATGCTCCAATTTTTATACTCGGATTTAATGAGGATCTGCTCAGCTTTGTATTTGCTTCGTGCATATTCACTCAATGGGTCAGGCTCATCTTCTTCACTGTATGGGCCATTCTCACCATTGAAAACGAAATCAGTGGACACATGAATAAAGTGAGCATTTATGCGCTGAGCAGCGACTAAGAGATAAACCACTGACTGCACATTGAGCGCATGGCATTTTTCCTTCTCCGTTTCGCAGAGATCTACTATGGTTAGGGCAGCCGTATGAATGATTGCATCGGGCTTGAACTCTTCTATGACAGTATTCACCTCAGCCTCAGAGGTTACGTCTAGGCTGCGATACGTATAGCCTTTATTCGCGCTTATACGATTCTCTCCTGAAGAAGTGGCGAGCACCTCTACAGCTTCTCTGCTTCGCAGTAAATGAATGAGTTTTTGACCCAGAAGGCCGTTAGAACCAGTGACTAGTATCTTCATCTTGGGGCGTGAAGATATAGAGTTCAGTGAAAAATAAAGCTTAGAGTTCCCAGATGGTGCCGTGACGCTTAACTGGCTTGAAATACTCCTTATGCTTGAGAATGAAAGCAGCTATGAGGTATAGGAAAATGGGGGAACCGAAGGTGATGAAACTTAAATATATGAAAGCCAAACGAATGTTACCGCTCCCCATGCTCATCTTGTCTCCCAACCAAGCACAAACGCCAAATGCGTTCTTCTCGTAGAATGACAATATGTGATCTGCTAATCTTTTCATTTCAGTACTTCTCTTCCAACAATACAACGCAGACAATCATGTTTATCACAATGCTGCTTCTTTAATTGCAACAAGGCTTGACTGTCGAAGGCATTTTCACATTTTATCCCGAGTGCCTCCCATTTTCTGACAATGGAATTGTCCTCTGAATTGATTCCTTCCAACAAAGATACGGCAGAATCCTTATAGCGTTGCTCTGCGTGCATCTTTCCATATGCATATCTCAGCACTGCAACCACGTTAATCAGCACTATGTCACGCATGGACGGGCCTATCCTCTTTACATTGCTTTTAGATTTCTTAGCCAAAGAATGGTGCTCTTGCCAATATCCCTCCAATGAGACATCCAAACGATGCTGAACCTCATCAATAGATCCATTCAAGAATACGCCACTGAGCGATTTTGTCTTTCCATAAATCCGAGAAAGCTGAACAATCCTAACCGCTGGAGCCGAAGCTGGGCGCACGGGCGCATGCTTCCATGCGCTATAGTTCATTGGTTTTAAGGCATACTTGTGCTTTAGGAAAGTATAATCCTGCTTGAGTTTGAGTACATAATCATCGCTCAATCCTTGATCCAAAAAACCAGCTTGACCAAGGAACAAAGCTTCAAGCATTTCAGGCGCATCGCTGTGCTTGGAAATAACCTCCAGAGGAGTAATGTAAGAGAGAATTCTGAAGGGCTCTGCATTCACTTTGGCCCCCAAAGCCTTTGATACCAAGGTAAACAAAGCAGACTCCAGGTCACCTTTCTGTCGTTCTACCTCAGCTAGGAAGAGCTCCGCTTTTTCTTCAAGGCGCTCGCTGCACATGCGTTCTTTTAGAGAAAGAAGCTTAATCTCAGGAACATCAGCTATGCTCTTTTCACAAGGAACCCAAGCCTTGTTCTTCATGAAGTTCTCATACTTCCTAAAGTGAGCAATATCGAATCGCGTGCTGAGGCTGAGAGTAGGAATACTTGCTCCTTTACTGGTCAATATCTCCTTATCATGAAGGAATACCACATGAAGAATGACATTATCATACCCCGGATCCCGCTGATGATTATGCTCATTCCAGTCAGAGGATTTAAAATGAATCTCTACATGTCCTGCCCATTCATCAGGGCCTATAGCTATGCGGGCATTGCTGAAGTCAGGACCGGCTTCGTGGTTATGAAAACCTTTATGGAGGATGCGTATAGGAATATCCTCTGTTGTTCTGAGCTCCTGTTGGTCAAAGAGACCGTATTGCCAGATGTAGTGGATATATTCTTCAGGGATGCGTTCCAAGGATCAAGCCTTTAAAAGAAGCACAGCCATTTCTTCTTGAATCTTCTTCGCCTCTGCTTTTGCAGCTTGAGCATAGTCCTCTCCATTCCCAGCATAGATGATTCCGCGAGAGGAGTTGACTAGTAAGGATACCTCATCCTTGTTGCCAGCGTATTTCCACACTTCTTGGAGGGTTCCTCCTTGTGCTCCTACTCCTGGGACTAGCAGAAAATGATTTCCTGCAGCTTTTCTTAAATCAGCAAGGTCTTCGCCACGGGTAGCACCAGCCACGAACATGAGGGAATCTTCATCAGCCCATTTCCTAGCTGTTCCAATAACCTTTTCATGCAAGGTTGGAACTCCGTGATATTGAAAATCTTGAGCGCCTTTATTAGAAGTCAAAGCAAGGAGAATCACCCATTTATCCTTGAATTCAAGGAATGGTTTTACAGAGTCTTCGCCCATATATGGAGCTACAGTAACCGCATCGAAATCCATCTGCTCGAAAAAAGCCTTGGCATACATGGTTGAAGTGTTTCCAATATCTCCGCGCTTTGCATCAGCAATCAAGAACTGATCAGGATGCGTTTCTCTTAGGTAGCGTGCTGTTTTCTCTAACTGTTCCCAACCCCAGCTTCCGTAGCATTCATAAAAGGCTGTATTGGGTTTGAAGGCCACACAATGCTCTGCGACTGCATTGATGACCTGCTTATTGAACTCAAAAATCCAGTCTTTATGTGCGTGTAAATGCACAGGAACTTTCTCCTTTACCGGATCAAGTCCTACACAGAGAAAACTCTTCTTAGCCTTGATGTTCGCTATGAGGTGGTGCTTGTTCATGCGCTTTCTCCTTCTTTGAGTTTTTCAGAGTTCTCAGCTAGTTTCAAGGATTCAACAATCTCATCTAGGTCACCATCCATAATAGAAGAAAGGTTGTACAAAGTGAGGTTTATCCTGTGGTCAGTTACTCTTCCTTGAGGATAATTATAGGTGCGAATCTTCGCACTGCGATCCCCTGAAGAGACCATGCTCTTACGCTTTTTGCTTTCTTCTGCTAGTCGCTTGTTCAACTCTAATTCATACAGCCTAGAACGCAACACCTTTAAGGCTTTGTCGTAGTTCTTCAACTTGGATTTCTCATCCTGGCATTGCACTACTAAGCCTGAAGGTAAGTGTGTCAAACGAATAGCGGAATAGGTTGTATTCACACTTTGACCTCCTGGACCTGAGGAACAGAATTCATCCCTACGAATATCATTAACGTTCAATTCCACATCGAATTCGTCTGCCTCAGGCATGACGATGACCGTGGCTGCTGAGGTGTGTATGCGTCCTTGAGTCTCTGTTTGCGGAACACGTTGCACACGATGCACACCTGCTTCGTACTTCAATTCTCCATATACACTAGGGCCTTTTACATTGAAAATAATTTCTTTATAGCCTCCAGAAGTTCCTTCGTTATAATCGACCATTTCTATCTGCCAGCCTTTATCAGAGATGTATCTGGAATACATTCTATAGAGGTCACCTGCGAAGATGCTGGCTTCATCACCGCCCGTTCCTGCACGTAATTCCATGATGCAGTTCTTATCATCTTCAGGATCTTTTGGAATCAGGAGAACTTTCACCTTCTCTTCCATGATGCCTATTTGACTATTCAATGTTTCCAATTCTGCCTTGGCCATGGCTTTGAACTCAGGATCTTTCTCCGTAGCGAGCATTCCCTCAGCAGATTCTATATCGCTGAGCAGCTTTGCATAGGTATTTCTAGCCTCTACTATGGGTTCCAGGTCCTTGTATTCCTTCATCAATCGCGTATAGCGATCCATATCAGTGATAATACTAGGATCCACGATGAGCTTGGCCACTTCTTCATGGCGCTCAGAGATGGCGGTTAATCGGGCGAGTAATGAGGTCAATGGGAGGAGTACTTAAAGTTCCCGAATTCAGAACTGATGCTTACTGTTTCTCCTTCCATTTTCTCTACACGACCTACGCGTTTCGCATCTACCCCGAAGGACTTGGAAATCTGAATCAATTCATCTGCGATATGTTCAGGTACATAGAGTTCTAAGCGGTGGCCCATGTTGAACACTTTATACATTTCTTCCCAGCTGGTTCCTGACTGCTCTTGAATTAATCGGAATAAAGGAGGCAGTGGGAATAAGTCATCCTTGATGATGTGAAGGTCCTTAATGAAGTGAAGAACTTTAGTCTGAGCACCACCGCTGCAATGAACCATACCGTGAATCTCAGCACGGTGTTGCTTAAGCATAGCTGCAATCACAGGAGCATATGTTCGTGTAGGAGAGAGAACAAGCTTTCCTGCATTCAAGGGGCTACCTTCTACTTTACTTTCAAGGTCCATTTTTCCCGAATAGACTAGATCTGAAGGAAGAGCTGGGTCAAAGGTCTCAGGGAATTCATTGGCCAAGGTATTCTTAAACACATCATGACGCGCTGAGGTAAGCCCGTTGCTGCCCATACCGCCATTGTATTCTTTCTCATACTTCGCTTGCCCAAAAGAAGCGAGTCCTACAATCACATCGCCAGCTTGGATATTGGCATTGTTGATGACTTTATCTCTTTCAATGCGGGCGAATGCGGTAAATCCCACATCCAATGTGCGCACGATATCGCCCACATCAGCAGTTTCGCCACCTGCGAGCGTAATACCTACACCGAGTTCGTTGAGCTCGTCAATGTAGGATTGAGTTCCTTGAATCAAGGCCTTCACGACCTCTCCAGGAATCAAATTCTTATTACGTCCAATGGTAGAGGAGATGACAATTTTATCCGTTACACCTACACAAATGAGGTCATCAATATTCATGATGAGGGCATCTTGAATGATGCCTTTCCATACGCTGATGTCACTGGTTCGTTTCCAGTATGCGTATGCCAAGGAAGGCTTCGTACCAGCAGTATCAGCATGCATGATGTTGCAAAATGCTGGGTCAGCGCCTACTAGATCGGGAAGGATTTTGCAGAAAGCTCTTGGAAAAATTCCTTTGTCAAGGCCTTTGATGGCTTCGTGTACTTCTTCTTTGCCTGCTGAAACACCGCGGGCTGCATATCGTTGTTGCTCGTTCATGGGAAAATTCTACGGCCGAAGATAGCCCTCTTGATTGAGGGAATAAAAAAAGTCCCGCCAGTTTTACTGACGGGACTTAGAAAGTCATCCACAATTCCTCTTAGTTAGGCATGTAATCCCAGCTCAAGACAGAGAATACCGTTCTTCTGTTCTTTTGATGGGCAGCTTCGCGCTCAGCAGCCGGCAATGCGTTTATCTTAGCATCAGATACACGGAGTTTGTTCTCTCCATACCCTTTAGCTTTCATTCTTGCAGGAGCTATTCCTTTAGAAACAAGATATTCTACGCAAGACTTCGCTCTGTCTTCAGAGAGTGTTTGGTTAGCTTGATTAGACCCACGAGAGTCAGTGTGTGCAGCAAGTTCAATGACAATCGTTGGGTTGTCGACCAATGTCTGATACAAATAGTTCAAGGAATCTTTAGACTCAGGACGAAGAGTGAATTTCCCAAGGTCGTATTGAACTTCGGGGAAAGAGATCTCATCTACTTTGGTACTTTGGATTAAGAACTCCTTTACGAACGTGGTAGATTCTCCAAGGCCTACTGTAGACACATTATCCTTAGCTACCAAATATTCTTCTTTACCTACTTCAATACTGTAGTTCACCTCTGGATTCACAAAGCGGTCTTCACCGTTCTCTGCAAAGCTGAATCCACCATTCACATCAGTAAGGGTCTCGAAAGAGGAACCATCAGATCCGAAGACACGCACATATGCTGCATCAATGGGGAATTGACCGTCTTTATCATATACAATACCTTCAAATGCGAACACCACTTCAGGGAGGCTGAAGATGTAGATATCATCTTTTCCTTTTCCGCCTGTGCGATTGCTGGTCAAATACCCTCTTTCTAGATCTCCTTGGAAAATCATTCCAAAGTCATCAGCGATAGTATTGATAGGAGAACCCATGTTCTTGGCATTTCCCCATTCATTATCTCCTGTTTTCTCAGCTGAGAAGATGTCTAATCCACCCATTCCTTTTATTCCGTTAGTTGCGAAATAGAGTGCTCCATTCTTTCTAAGGTGGGGGAACATCTCGTCACCAGCAGTATTCACACTAGCCATATTTACAGGTGAACCCCATGAATTAGATGCATCGTTATATAGACTGTACCATAAGTCTTTTCCTCCTTTACCGCCTGGGATATCAGAAGCGAACACCATCATCTTATTATCTTGACTCAATGTAGGATGACCAAAGGTGTTTTCTTTCTGCTCTGGAGTGGCAAGTTTCACTTCTTTGGCATCAGTCCATGTCTCACCAGTTCTAGTGGTCTCATAAATTTTACATCCAGTATTCTCCGCTTTCATACACTTAGTATAGTACATGCGCACGAAGTCAGATGTAAAGAC
The DNA here is from genome assembly GCA_937875855.1 of uncultured Flavobacteriales bacterium. Lineage (GTDB taxonomy): Bacteria > Bacteroidota > Bacteroidia > Flavobacteriales_D > JABDKJ01 > JABDLZ01. Next base: position 7,611 of record CALFHF010000017.1, on the reverse strand, counting down.
TGGCGAACCCTCATTGTTATCTGTATTGACATTCAAAGGAAGACGCTGAGGTTCACTCCACTTTCCTTTTTTGTCTTGTTGAGAGAAGAAGATATCCTCATAGCTTTCTCCTGTTTTCTTAAATTCTTCAACACCTGTGCTGCCGAGCCTAGAAGAGCTGAAATAGAGCATATTTCCTTCAGGATTGGCCAATATGGGAGAGAACTCATAATACTCTGTATTGAGCATCACCTCAGGGTCTACTACATATTTAGATTTGTTTTCGTTCATCTCAGCAGCTACCTCTAGGGAGCTGATAGCTTGATCAGCCATAGAAGATGAACCGCCCTTTTCTTTGAACCTGTTGAATTCTTCGCGTGCTTCAGCTAGTCTTCCTTGGGCTTGCAGGGCCTGTCCTAGGTGATAATAAGCCAATACATCATCGTGTCTTGCCTTAATAGCTCTCAAGTACCACACTTCAGCTTGGACTTGGTCATTGAGCATGCGATATGATTCGGCAACCATGAAGATTAATGCAGCTTTCTCATCAGCTGATTTTTCTTGACCATATGCTTTCTTGTAGAGATCTACAGCGGCAAAATAGCCTTGTTTCTGAAAGTAGTGATCGGCTTCTTCTCTGGCTCCATATCCGTCATCTTGAGCCCACGAAAGACTTGGAGAAATACATAGAATAAGAGCGATGAGAAGGGAGAATGATTTTCCTTGCATGGATGTCATGTTTGTTAAAAGTGCTGCTAAAATAACCATTTAGGTAAGTACACCTATTTTCAAAGGTGCACTTACCTAAAATCTTTGTCAATGTTTTTCCAAGACTTTGAAATCCTGACCTTGGTTCTGGATAATCACAGAATATGAATTTTCAAAACATCCACCTTCTGCTGGCGTCATTTCAAAGCCTATCTGAAGTCCTTCATATTTCCAAATTGACTGATTTTCAAGGAAATACGGACCGTGATCTAACATTCCCCCAACATAGAACTTGGCTATGTCATATGCTTTGAAAGCGTAGCCATCAGGTCCGGGAATTGTATTATAACTCTGATAGTACCTATTCATAAAATCTTTATAGTTCTGTGTGCTATGGTCTAGATAGCTAGAGGCAGAGACAGTCAGCTTTAGAGAAGAGAGTAATTCTGTATCGAGGTTATCAAAAGACAACCAATCTTCTAAGCCTACCAATGTGATGTCGTACTTCCTGAATCTACCCACAGCCAGTTTAGAAACGAATTCTGTCACCGTTGTTCTGTCTAAAGTTGGAAAAATCAAGACATTGGGACTTGATGGAGAAAGCGCTGCCTCAAGACTGCTTTCAAAGTACCTCCCCCATTCTATTTCTTGAAGTGAAGGAACCGTTGGAATAACTATTCCTGCACTATCCCTTCTTGACCACAACTGAATAATATCTTCTGCCGCTGACTTATTGCTGTTTTTAACCAAAATGCACTTATCAGGTGCGTGTGACTGCTTGAGGTAGCCCACCAGGTGTTTTAATTGCACTTGATTAGAGCTACTAACCTTGCTGATGGAATTATTCACTGTGCTGACGTCCAATACTTTGCTCACCGGAGAAATGAAATGAGTTCCTTTCATTCTCGGGTCATTGGAGATGTGCTTGAATGCCCCTCTATGCAGAGGGCCAATGACTAAATCAACAGGCTCCTTTTGAAGGGCTTTTATTGCTTTGTCCACATCAGCTTGAGCGCTACCCACGTCCATAACGATTACCCTTGCCCTTAGTCCTTTGTTCTTTAGGTCTTCAAGAGCGAACTTAGTCCCACGATAGAACTCAAAGGCGATATCAGTCATCTTCACGATGTCAGCTTGGCTCACATTAACAGAGGTTGTATCAGTCCCTACCAAAGTGAAAGGAAGGAGTATTGCCACCTTAATCTCCCTCATAGCTCTAGAGATGATAGGCGTGACCTCTGTCTGAATTTCTTTTACTCCAGCAGGTTTTGATGGAACAAACCCTTGTCTGTATATAGGTATTCTAATGGTGCCTCCGGTTTTCAACCCTTCAGCTAGGTCATCGTTCACTGCTTTCAATGAATCTATGCTCACTTGATAAAGCTTTGAAATTCCATAGAGTGTTTCACCTTGAAGAACAGTATGACTAAGCAGACTGTCTTGGGCTGCACGAGTAACAACAGCGGAAATAGCCTCAACTTGGCTAGTTGGGATTCTTACTTCCTGGCCTCTGGAAATGCTTCCATCTGTAATTGCCGGATTGGCTGCCATGATTGCATTGATATCCACCTTGTATTTCTTGCTCAAAGAATACAGGGTCTCTGCTCGTTGAACCTCATGGATAAGCATGCTCCCATCCAACGTAGGACTCTTCTTAGCTTCTCTCCTATTGATGTCTGAAATAGGTATATAGACCTTTTGACCAAGGCTGATTCCCAATCTAGTGTCGGGATTTAATCTGAAAATATCTGGGATTCCCACTGCGTATTGCTTTGAGATGCCATATAAGGTGTTGCCTTTTTCTACAATGTGGAGATAGCAGGTCTCCCCACTATAGTTCACTATTTCTTGAGCTTTCATGCTAACTAAAGAAAATGTGACCGCTATGATGATTAGTATATTCTTTATTCCCATTCTATGGTAGCAGGTGGCTTGCTGCTTATGTCATAAACGACTCTATTCACTCCTTTCACCTTATTGATGATATCATTAGATACTTGAGCTAAGAACTCGTAAGGAAGATGGCACCAGTCAGCAGTCATGCCATCAGTACTTGTAACGGCCCTTAATGCAATAACTTTTTCATACGTACGCTCGTCACCCATTACACCTACTGAATTCACAGGCAACAAGATAGCTCCTGCTTGCCATACTTCATTATATAACCCTTGATTCTTCAATGAAGAGATGAATATATGATCGACCTCTTGCAAAAGCTGTACCTTTTCTTCAGTGATGTCTCCAAGTATACGAATAGCCAGGCCTGGACCAGGGAAAGGGTGTCTATCCAAGATATGGTCAGGAAGTCCCAGATTCTTGCCTACCACGCGGACTTCATCTTTAAAAAGACTCCTAAGTGGCTCGACAACCTTTAGTTTCATATAATCAGGAAGGCCACCCACATTATGATGACTTTTAATGGTCTGGGAAGGCCCATTGACTGAAACGGATTCTATGACATCAGGGTATATAGTCCCCTGACCTAACCATGAGACCTCAGGCATGGCTTTGGACTCATGATCAAATACATCAATGAATGTCTTGCCAATGGCTTTTCTTTTCAATTCTGGATCTTGAAGTCCTTTTAATGCATCATAAAAAGCTTGCCTAGAGTTCACTCCTTTCACATTAAGGCCCAGGCCTTTATAACTTTCAAGAACTTCTTCATACTCATATTTTCGAAGTAGCCCGTTATCAACGAATATCCCATGGAGTCTAGGGCCTATAGCACGATGTAAGAGCATGGCTGCAACGGAGGAATCTACACCACCTGAAAGACCAAGAATGACCTCATCATTTCCCAACATCTCCTTCAATTCATGAACGCTTTGGTCAATGAACGCATCAGGTGTCCAGTCACCTGTAAGGCCACACACTTTGAATAAGAAGTTAGACATCAGCACTTTACCTTCAGTGGTATGGTATACCTCAGGATGAAATTGAATGCCAAACCAATTACGGTCAAGAGCTTTAAAGCCTGCAATAGGCACTTGGTCAGTGCTCAGTGAAATCTCATAACCGCTTGGTAATTCGGCAATGCTGTCTCCATGACTCATCCACACTTGAGAACCTAAAGAGATTCCTTCATTCATGGGTTCTCCCATCTGTACAGCAGAGAGTTTGGCTCTGCCATATTCTCGAGTAGCAGAGCGAATGACTTTTCCACCAAAATGGGAAGCCATGAGCTGTGCACCATAACAAACCGCGAGAACAGGTTTTTGCTCAAGTGCTTTAAAGTCAACCTGGGGCGCATCAACATCATGTACACTGTGAGGTGACCCAGATAGTATTACGGCTTGATATCTATCAAGCTGAATATCAGCGTTATAAGGATGTATTTCGCAATAGACATGAAGCTCTCTCACCCTACGGGCGATAAGCTGAGTATATTGACTTCCGAAATCTAAGATGAGAACCTGCTCGTGCATGGCCGGCAAATATAGAACCTAAGAACACCAAAATAGACAAGGTTAGCTTAAGATTTCCCCATTAAAAAGAAACAATGCTAACATAGTATTAACGAAGCGGCTGCACAGTGTGCCTAAATTTGATATATTTTTGCAGTATATAGGAAATCTGTTTAATGATCATACGATTAGTCCTTGCATCCTTCCTTCTGACACTCTCGCTGAGCGGTGTTGGCCAACTGAGTTTAACTTCGATTGGAGGAAACCATGTAATAACCTTTGATGCCAGTGTACCTGGTGTATCTAATGGTGTGTTCTCAGGTTCTGGTTTCGCACCAAGTCCAGCTGTTGGTCAATTGGACTCGGATGCGTGGAAGATTTATAACATCTCTACTTATTCTGGAGGCCCGCAGATAGTCAGCAATTATGGAGATACGAACACAGGAGGTGACTTCGCCCTGGGCTCTTCAAATGTTCCTGTGACAACGGGAGGTATATATTCATTTTATGGCCTTCCGGGTTCCACTAGCAATAGAGCGATGGGCTTTCAGCCCAGTGGAAATGCATTCAGCGGTGCGAATGGCAGCAGTGTTGAATTGAGGTGTGTCAACAATACCGGGCAAACTATAACAGAAATCTACCTAAACTACCGAATCTATATAAGAAATGACCAAAGCAAGAGTTCAAAGCTCAGTGTTTCAATTAGTCAGGATTTCTTCCCAGGATATACGAACCTCACAAAATTTGATATTCCTTCTCTTGATACCTTTTCTCCTGATGTTGCAGGAGGAACCGGATGGTCAAGTCTTAGCCCTTCATCTTTCACTATCTCTGGCCTGTGTGTGCGTCCTGGAGAGTACTTCTATGTAAATTGGACTATAACCGATGCCTTAGGTTCTGGAAGTAGGGATGAGTTTGCGTTGGACAATATAAATATCAGACCTACTCAAGGAGTTGCAGAACCAACATTTTACACTCAAGGTTCAGGAGATCAACTGCAAACAGCAGGGGGAAGCTTGCTGTGGTCTACCCTTCCTGTGGGTAATGTAAAATTCCCAATGTCTCCTTTCATTCCTACGGCTGACTATGTTGTTCAAAATGGGCACACGATGACCCATAAAGGCTCTGGGCCACAAATGACCTTGGATGATTTAACGGTAGAGTCAGGAGCTTCTTTGATTTCTGATCAATTGGGTTCAGGAACGTTTATTAGATATCTCAATCTTAGAGGTAATCTGCTTTGCAATGGGTCTATTGGTAATGCCAGTGGAGCAGGTGCTGGGCTTGCATTTGATTTCGAAGCAGGTGATCACCTAGTCTCTGGAACTGGGTCCATAAATGCTTCTCGCATGCGAAAAATAGACAATCCTCTATTGCTTGGAATCTGCAATTTAGATTTTCAGATGAATGTCCGGCTTCATTTTCCTGGGAATGCGCTTTTAAATGAACGCATTGCATTAGATGCAGGTACAAACATCTTTAATGTAAAAATATCAACAGGAACTACTGTAACTATTGATAGTAATGCCGGAATAGATGGAGCAAATCCAGCTGCAAACAATGGAAATAATGGTGGAGGGTCTTTTGATATCTACGGTACGCTTACAGTTGGAAAGATTTTTTACATGCGTACTGATAACAGCTCCATAGGAGTAAGTACTACCCTCCGAAGCGGAGGAAGATTGAATGCAGGTGAGACTTATAATTCAGGAAGCGGTTCAGCTGGTCATAATCTCGTGATGGAATCAGGATCTATTCTAGATTTCAAAGGAAATAACTCAGTGAATACATGGACTAATTTCAGTGTAGTCAATAATACCTACACGCTCAATCCTAATTCTACAGTCATCTATTCAAGGAATAACACACAGTATATCCTTATTGACTTGGACTACAGGAACCTCATCTTGAACGGAACAGGAGGCTCGGGAGACAGGCAAACATGGAGTCCATCTGGGACGGGCGTATTAACGATTAGAGAGAATCTAAACATAACAGGGAATGCGCACTTGATTCCAGGAGCCATCAATGTGCTCATTAATGGAGCTTGGACAAGCTATGGACAGCTAGGGTTAAGTGAAGGAAGTGGATTGGTTATTTTCGAGAACCTGACCCCAGGAGCAAGCACCATAAATACTGTTGGAGGAGAGGAGTTCTATCGCTTGGAGATACGTTCAGGAGCCGTGACGATGAACTGCGATGTTGATGTCATTAACGATTTAGATCTCTTTGCCAGATTAAATCTCAATTCACGTAATCTACTCGTTCGAAATCCTGTGCTAACTACCTTAGGCATGGCCTCGCAAGCCATGGTTGTTTCAGAGGATGTGCTTCATCAAGGAAGCATGACTGTGACGGTTAATTCGTACAACGGACCTGTTGATTTTCCATTTGGAACTGCCGCTGGGCAGCCTATCTATTGCCAGTTCACACGCAATCTAACTTCAGAGTCAGCAGGTCAAGTTACTATGGCTACCTACCCTACTGGAGCTAATAATCTTCCTCACCCTGTGAGTCCACAAGCAGTGACGAATCTTTTCTCTATTGCCGGTCTTGTTCCAGACAATCGTGATGCTACAGTAGATAGATTCTGGAGCATACAGTCTTCTGGAACCTCAGTAGATGCAAACGTCTCTATAAGCTTCTTGAATTCTGAGATGCCTTCAGGTGCACCGTACAATGACGTGAGTATGATTAGAGCGCAGCGCTACGATGTCCCTTTGAATAAGTGGCAAGATGAATTGCCTGCCCAAACTGTTGTGCAGAATTCACCTTCTGCAGGAATTCACAGAATAATAATTCCTAATGTAACCCAATTCAGTCCTTGGGCAGCCGCTTCAAGTTCAAGTCCTTTACCTGTAGCGTTGTTAAGCTTTACTGGTGAAGCTATCAAGGATGGAATTAAACTCGATTGGAGAACTGCTTCAGAGATTAATAACAGTCATTTTGAATTAACTCGTTTCACAGCATCAGACTCTGAACGTTCTATTGGAGAAGTAGATGGTTCTGGAAATAGCAGCTCGCAAATATCGTATGAGTTCATTGACCCACAGCCTCTTAAAGGATGGAACTACTATCGATTAACCCAAGTAGATTTCGATGGCACTTCTTCAGATGAAGGAACCATAGCTGTGCTATGGCAAAGTGAATCAAGCCTTAGCATTAACTCCTATAGCTGGCGTTCTGACGGGCTATCATTAAATGTCCAAGGATCTACTGGCCCTGTTTCAATGAAGATTTTCGACATCTCTGGCCGAATGTTGTACGCTGATTACATACCATTAGGAAGTAGTATAGTGCCGTTCATTCCTCAATCGGATGGTATATATATTATCCATTTAGAAAATGGAGTGAATTCTATTTCCCAAAAGGCACTCTATCTCAATCCCTGAGAACTTTGAGTCCGGGGTTAAGCGGCTCGGAATTCTTGACCAACACTTTTATAAGGTCTTCTTTCAGCTTCATCCAGATAGGAATGAAATTCTCTTTTCTCTCCTGCAATAGACCTGAAGGAAGG
>CALFHF010000016.1 GCA_937875855.1 uncultured Flavobacteriales bacterium | reverse complement strand
GTGTATACTGGAAGGCAGGAAATTGAAATTCATGACCTGAATTCTGGTATGTATCTTATTGAACTCACACAAGGAACTCATAGAGAACAACTAAAATTCGCTAAATACTAGGAACAGCTTCAGTTTTGAATGACTAGTGGTTTAATTTTCTTCTGGCCTGCTACTTCAATTTGAATGAAGTACATCCCATTCTGTAAATAGCTCATATCTAGGCTGCTCACAGCATCGCTACCCTGTTCAGTCTTCAAGACCTTTCCTGTTACATCCAGTATCTTAAGCTTATAATCACCTAAGGACTCTTTTATTTTCACTTTCACCTCCCCTGAACTTGGATTTGGAAATACTTGAATGTCATTTTCTGAAATAGAGTAGACATTCTCTAATCCTGTACTGGTCCATGTGATTCCATTCAGTATGCAAATAGAATAGGCCGGCACCACTACTGCTGAGGAGGAAACATCTGCAATTTCACTATGAATTTGAGAACTAGAATGTTCCTGCTCCAACGTCTGATTCAGTTCAGTCGCATTCACATTTCTATTAATACAATGCGTGCCTTCTTCAAATCCTTCCACATGGGTCATATCAATATTTAATGGACTCCCTTTCAGATTTACTAAAAGAACTTTTGGCCCTTGATCTGTCTCGAATTTGAATCCATAAGCATCCCATGTCGGGACGGTAACTTCTTGGCCATCATCATTGGTATACTCCAGGTTATAGTGTAAGGGTAAAGGTTCTGATAAGTCTGATACTGCTTGCCAATCTCCTTGCGCATCAAATTGAAGATTCTCGGAATCTGCAAGGATCAATCGCGTGATACTCGTAGAATTATTCGTCAAGGCCATCAGCGTTTCAATTGCCATTCCTTGGGCGCTTAATTTTCTGTCAGGCCGAATGACGGCCACTCTATTACTTCCATACATGACTTGCATGCACATCCTTGTAAGTTCAAGATTCTTGGAGCTATTCATCCATGGATCTGCGACCTGTGATCTGAATCCGATAAACTCATTAAAAAGATTCATAATACTCAGCGTATGAATCCAATTCCCACTATCAAAGACATAATCATCCTCATTCACTTGATTAGGATAAAGTAAACTACAATCCTCCGAGAAATCGTAATTATTGAACTCAGTAATCCAAACATCTATATCAGTCCCAGCGAATAAATCCATACGTTTTTGGGTAAATAAATCCTGAATGGATTTTTGCTGATAATGCAGCACTCGATCAGGGTCAAAGCCCTCTAATTGCCCAGTGCAACCCTCGAGTGAAAGACTGTCTATATTTCTGGCTTCAGGATAGAAATGCATTGCTGTTGCATCTATGCGCACATCTCCTGAACCGAACCTATCAATTAAAACCTGATTCCATGGCAATTGAAGAAGGTCCCTACTTCCGCTCATGGCGATTCTTGAATTGGGGAATCGCTCACGAATTATAGGAATGAGCACTTCACATATATCCGCATAGAGGTTCACATCAGTGCGACAATCGCCACATACATCGACCATGTCTAAGCATTCTGGTCTTGGGAAATACTTTCCATAACGCTGCAGGTAATACTCATTTCCTAATTCGAAATCGAAGGACTCATCTACCGTCTCACACCCATCGCAATAGACCTCTTTGATTTTATCAAGCTGAACCATTGCCCTGTGGATGGCGTTGTTAAAAATAGTGTCGCGTATTACATCATAGGAGCCATTATTTGTAATAGCTTCAAGATGCGGGCTTCCTAAATAATAGAAAGGATCTAGGAGACTGATCATGAACATCTCTTGAATCACCAAGTTCTCTTCAGTTCTAAAGTATTCTATCGCATCTCTATATGATTCTAGCGTAATAGTGGTCTTCTTAACGCTCGCATCATAAGAATCTGCCGTAAAATCAAGATTAACTCCATTACATCCTATATACTGCGATTGACTGAGTCCGATGGTTGTAGCTGCGCACATATCTAAGGTTCGCATGACTCCATCATCTCCTATCACTTGGCGGGTTTCATTATCCCACCACCAATAATTTCCGACTGTTCCGCCTGGAAAACGCAAGATTTTAGGCTTTAGATCGGCCACGTCCCTGCGTAGTTCTTGACTATTCCAGTCATATCTCCATGAAGCCCATTCAGGCTGCATGCAATCTGGCTCAGGGTGATCCCTGAGCATACGCGCATTCATTCCTAATTGAGGGCTTTCCTGCGCCTCACCCCATTCCACGCAGGTTACAGCCTGCTGTGCATATACATTTTCAACTGATATAAAGGCGGACATGAACATGACGCCAATAGTGATATACCCCATAGAAGATTTTCCTTTCCACATTTCACTCTCACTTTTCTATAGCCAATTGTACGCATGAACTCGTGATTAGTTACAATGTGCTTGTTCAGAAAGTACTAGGCTTCAGGAATAAAGTTGCAGGTCATTACGTTACTTAGGTGCTATAATTTACTTCATGAGATATTCTTTCCTGATTCTTACTGCCATAGTCCTATTCTCTTTGGATATTAGCGCCCAAAGGGGCACGGGTGACCGTATGTTCATGGTTGATGCCACACATCGCAGCTCTGGTTGGTTCCTAGGTGCTGGTGCCACATTCATGTTTCCTGAGAAAGACCATAAGCTCACTTTGCCTGTATTTCCTGACTCTGGATCTTATCTTACGAGCTTTGATCCCGCAGGACGTCTTGGCTTTGCACTTGAAGGAGGAATGTTCTGGGTTCTGCAGAATCGTTTCTTTGATTATGTGGATCTAGGGATTACCTATAGACAACTGCGTGGAAAGGAAGACTTCACTGCCGAACTTGTTCCTGGATCCTCAGATACACTTCCGCTCTTCTTCGCAGGTGGTGGTGAATTTCAAGAAGATGTATTGGGACTGAGCGTGAATCTGAATAAGGCATTTCCGTTAGATGACAAGAAATACATCATCCAAGGCCTGGGTGCCGATGTGGAATATCGCCTCATTAATGATTACTCTTATGTCGGTGGACTTGATGCCATGAAACTCTATACCAATACTGAGGACCTCCAAGTGCACCTCCATTATAAGCTCGGATTCGGATATAAAACTTCAGCGACAAGCTGGCTCAGCCTCACTGCTGAAACTCCCATAGAGAATTTACTCCCCTTCGAAGGACTCGTTTCGCGCAGAGATAATTTCAATAGCCGATATAGACCCGTGGTCTTCACGCTCCGGTACATGTGGCTTCGAAAACGCCCTGCTCGAGAATGCCCCACTGCCGGTCCTAATCCCAAAATGAAAAAGAAGCGTAGTAAAGGAAAACGCAGCGCTGCAGGTGGTCAGGTGAGATGATGAAGAAGAGATTCTGTCATTAGCTGCGCTGAGCTCCCTTTGGTCGGTTCTGGG
>CALFHF010000015.1 GCA_937875855.1 uncultured Flavobacteriales bacterium | reverse complement strand
ACTGAAAAATTGAATTGCAAGGCTGCTAGGATAATCTCTAGCAGCCTTTTTTTATGCCCTGAATTTTCTTGGACCATTCCATAAGCTATCTGCATCTTTGTCAGAATGAGATTACTCTACTACTTCATACTGCTGCCGATATCCAGACTTCCTGAATCTTTCCAATATGGATTGGCTAAACTTCTTAACTGGATTTTGAAAGATGTTGTCAGATATAGGAGACCTCTGATTGAAAAGAACCTAGCCCTCTGCTTTCCTTCGGCTAACGAAGAAGTGCGAATAGGTTATCTGAATGATTTTTATGCAAATCTTTCTCAAATAGTCATAGAATCAATAAGTGCCTTTTCTCTTTCAAAGAAGAGCGCTGAATCTCGCATGACCGTCATGAACCCTGAAGTGTTAAACCGACTCTTTGACTTAGGAAAGGATGTAATAATAACAGGAGGACATTATACCAATTGGGAAACCGCAACGCTCACTGCTAGACAACTAAAACATGAAGTCTACGCACTTTACAAACCTTTAAAGAATGTCTTTATAGATGGACAAGTGCAAGGAAGCCGATCCAAGTTTGGAGTTCATATGATCTCGATCAAGGACTTTAGAAGCTACATGAGCGAACCACATGATAGACCTAGAGCCTTCATCTTCGGAATAGATCAGTCTCCTCGTAAAAACTCTGCAGAGTGGATTACTTTTCTTGGACGTGACACCTTGGTCTTTACCGGACCAGAACGAATTTCTAAAGAGTTCAACATGGCAGTCGTTTCTGGCCAAATACGAAGATCTGGGAGAGGGAAATATGAGCTGTTTTATGAAGTCTTATTTGAAAATCCACTGGAGACGAGGCAGATGCAGATTACTGAGGTTACGATGAAAGAAGTAGAGAAACAGATTTTAGAGTATCCTGGAGATTGGCTTTGGAGTCATAATCGTTGGAAGCATCATAAATCAGAAGGAACTCATGCACAGTGATGCCGTACCATTAGCAGAACGGCTCCGACCTAAAACGTTGGAAGAAATTATAGGTCAAGACCATGTAATTGGGGAAAATAGTCCCATTCGTCATCTGGTGCGTTCAGGAAATATGCCGTCCATCATTCTCTGGGGACCTCCAGGAGTAGGGAAAACCACTTTGGCAGAGGTTCTTTCCACTGAATTAAAAAGACCTTTTCATCACCTGAGCGCAATCAATGCAGGGGTGAAAGACGTGAGAGAAGTTATTGCACAGGCAAAGAGTTCCGATCTTTTTAGCGGAGGAAGACCCCTTTTATTCATAGATGAGATTCATCGTTTCAGCAAATCTCAGCAAGACGCACTTCTTGATGCAGTCGAACGCGGGCATATCACATTGATAGGAGCTACAACAGAGAATCCTTCTTTTGAAGTAATTCCAGCTCTTTTATCTAGATGTCAAGTTTATACCTTGAAACATTTGGACAGTGAGGCTCTTGACCAGATGCTTGAAAGGGCCATTAAGACGGATAGTTTCCTGATCTCAAGAAAAATAAATCTCAAGGAAACTTCTGCACTAAAAAGAGCCTCTGGTGGTGATGGAAGAAAACTCCTGAACGCCTTAGATCTAGTGGTGAAATTCAGTACAGAAACCCCATTGACCATAACTGATGATATGGTCAAGGATTTGATTAAAGAAAATGTAGGCTTCTACGATAAAGGCGGAGAACAACACTATGATGTGATCTCAGCATTTATCAAATCTATACGCGGTTCTGATCCTAATGCCGCTGTCTATTATATGGCCCGCATGATTGCTGGAGGAGAAGACCCAAAATTCATTGCACGGAGGTTAGTTATTCTAGCTGCGGAAGATATTGGCCTCGCAAATCCGAATGCGTTGCTGATTGCTGAAGCGACTTTTAGAATAGTAGAGAACATAGGAATGCCTGAAGGACGTATCCCCCTCTCAGAATGCGCTATATACCTGGCAATCAGCGAGAAAAGCAACAGTGCCTATATGGCTATCAATAAAGCCTTGGCTTATTGTAAAGAAAATTCAGTAGCTCCAGTTCCAATGCATTTAAGGAATGCCCCTACTTCATTAATGAAAGAACTAGGCTATGGGACGGGATATCAATATTCACATGATCATGACCGAGGATTCGTTAGTCAGGATTATCTACCTAAGGAAGTTGGTGAGGTACGCTTCTATGAGCCTGGCGTCAATGGAAAAGAAATTCAGAATAGAGAGATTCTGAAAAAACGTTGGAAGGAGAAATACGGTTATTGATCTGACTTGGCCAACTGCTCATAATCGGCCACAAAATTTAATGCAACACCAACTGTCATTCCGCCAAACCCTTGTTCGGCCATTTGCCAAATAAAATCTACCACTGTATGTTCCATGGAGTGTGGGTTATAAGACACGCCTAAAACAAAAGCAATCAGATAGATGAAAAAACCGAGCAACACGCCTATTACTAGACCTTTGTATTTCAGTTTGTGCACGGTAGTATATTGATGAAGGTAGGTTAGAATAAACCCGATGACCACGTATACAATCGATGCCATGAGGAAATATAACCACATAGGATACTTGATGTTCACGTAGTCATTAAGAAGCACTCCATGCCATAGGCAGGAAAGGAGGAACATGACTACAGAAGCAATAGCCCACACTTGGATGAAAGATTTTTTCTTCATTTCAGCGTCCGAATTTCATAGCATTGAACAGAGATTTCACTTGGAGAAAAGAACTCTGTAGTGTATTTTAGAAGTTTCTTTTAACCATTTTTCACTCTACTAAATGTGAAATTACCCATAAATAAGGGCATAAACCAATGATTGGCCTCAATAAATTATCAACCATTCCTCTTAGAGCCCTAGGCTCGGATAAATCAGAGATGGTAACTCAACTCCTTTATGGAGAATCCTATGACGTAACTGAAGAAGCAGAAAAATGGCTCAAAATAAAGAGTCATAGCGATCTTTATGAGGGCTGGATTTCTAAAGAACAGTTTTTCGAAGTACACGAGATTGAAGAACGCAGCGTCCTCAGAGCCATGGATTGCAGCTTGATAATTTCCTCAGATTCACCCCCTATTCTTTTGAGTCCTGGGAGTAGATTAAGCAGCCAGGAGCTTAAACAAGTAGACACCCCTTATGGAACAAGGACAATTACTTGCGAAGTCCTCGACTTGGAACAGGCCATTTCTTTGGCTAGAAAATTCCTTAATAGCCCCTACCTCTGGGGAGGAAGATCACGCTGGGGAATAGACTGCTCAGGCTTTACTCAGGTAATTTTGCTTTCTATGGGAGTAACTGTTGCGCGTGATGCTTCGCAACAAGCATTGATAGGAAAGGAAATTCATTTCGAAAATCGGCAACGAGGTGACCTTGCTTATTTCAAGAACAAAGAAGGTGAGATTACGCATGTTGGACTGCTCTTAGGACCAGATCAAATCATACATGCGTCTGGAATGGTACGTATTGATGAACTCGACTCCAAAGGCATTCTCAAGAAAGAGCTTGGCAGACATTCACATGTCTTCAGTCACTTGAGACGGATTACAATTTAAGGACTTGCTTGGTTACCCGTACACCACGACTCCATGCTTCTATAAAGTAGATTCCTTTTCTATCAGGGAGAGTAGCGTAAATTGTATTTCCTCTGGTTCTCATGTTCTCAGACACCAGTTTCCCACTGACATCATACATTCTATATGAATCAATGGAATAGCCACTTCTATTGCTAATTGCCACTTCACGACCATAACTTGGGTTAGGGAAAACTAAAATATCTTGCTCTACAACCAAATCTTCCATGCCTGAGACCATGCTCAGTATATTTGCTTGTGCAATCAATACGGGATTTCTATCTGAACTCTCGTACATCCATCTGAATAAATCTATATCCTCTGACGTGTGATCAAACATAGATTCTAACCAACGCGGTGGTGTTACTTGGTAATACACCTTGACGTGCACTTCTATAGCTCCTAAATAACCGAAGATGGGTAGGTGATATGAGATTCTGTCTTTTCCAGTTCCTTGAACTCCTGCAGCATCTTTATTGAAGTCATCATCATTCAAGACGGATCCGTAATGCTGAACCGTATCATATGTGAAGTGAGCATCAGTAAAACCTAGTGGTGCAAGGCGATTATCCTTGAGTGCAAAATCAGCCTGACTCAGAACAGTTGTCTCACTTCCAGTTTCATCTGCCATGACAAATTCATAAATCTGAACTTGCTCTTCAGCCGTAATCAAATCAAAATGAGGTTCGAATTCAGGGTCTCTATTGATCAAGTCATAGGATGAGTCCAATAGTCCACTCTTAAATAAAGTATCAGCTTCCTCATTTAGAGCAATGAACTGCACATACGCTATACGCGAGGGATAAGCTGACGGGAACTTATGTCCTGCCTTATTGGTCAATTCTACGTCTACAAAAAGGCTATCCCCATCACGAAGTTCTTGCGAGACCATTAGATCCAGCGTTTCATTCTGCAGCAAAGCCAAGGTGCGGGTTTTAATCTTCTCTATTTGAGCTGCACTAGCCCTCAAGTCTAAGGTATCTCTATGCTCACTCATCATGTCGAGCATGAAGGTGTTTCCGCCAACTAAATCATGCCTAAAGAACGGGCTCCTAGGCTCAAGAAAAAGAAGATTGGAAGCTATAACGATATTGTCATCGACACGTGTCATATGACATCCCTGACATTGAACCGCACTTTCATCAGTAGCGTTATATGCTGAGTTAACCCATTCATGATAGGTGGCTTGCTCTACGAATGTACTTCCATTCAATTGCCCATTTATTCCTATGGTCTCTGTGATTAATGTATGACACGTGGCGCATACCTGGGAGTTCGCCATGTGTTCACTATATACTGGCATGAATCCCACAAAAGATTGCATGGGCCCGGCAAATGGGTTTGTGTATGGCCCATAAATAGTGTCTTCTACATACTTTAGCCCTATACCAGAAAAAGTAAGCCCCACTGAATCAGGCATGATCTGATGGCAGGCTCCACATGAGACTCCATCCAATCCT
>CALFHF010000014.1 GCA_937875855.1 uncultured Flavobacteriales bacterium | reverse complement strand
TCTAAACATTCCAAGATAAGACCCCCAAGGACTCTCTCCAATGAGCATTTCTATCTGTCCGCCTTCTGATAATCCATAGAATAATTTATCCGCTTCTTCATGGTTTTTGGCACTAATTACAATTTTAAAACGGTTTTCATTTTCATTGACCTGTCCAATAACTTCAGGAACGTCATTAGCCATGAGCATGCTTTTTTCCAGTATGCAATGCAATGTGCATGGTTTTATGTGCTTCATTTTCTGCTAAGAGAAACTCAGCACTTGCTAGGTCTTTGAAACGCATAATTCTCTCGAATTACCCACCCTACACTGATTTGTAAGAACTGAAGGCTTATTCAGCATTTACATTGAACTTAATGTGCGGATTGACTTGTGCCATGGGGTAGCTTTTTAGGATGTTTTTCTTATTTCAAATGTCTCGAATTGGACTGATTGTAAAGACTGTGAACAATTCTCAATATCTTCACCTCCTATGAAGACAAAAGAAGAAATCGTAGCCAATTGGCTGCCTAGGTATACAGGAACTCCATTGGAAGAATTCGGGGAATATATCTTATTGACCAATTTTGATGGCTATATCCATCAGTTCTCTGAGATCACAGGAGCTGAAGTGCAAGGGCTAGATAAAGCCATGCCTAATGCTACTCATGAGAACATCACCATCATCAACTTCGGGATGGGCAGCGCTAATGCCGCTACTATGATGGATCTACTCAGCTCCATACATCCTAAAGCAGTGCTTTTCCTAGGCAAATGCGGTGGATTAAAGAAGAAGAATAAACTGGGAGACCTCATTCTCCCTATAGCCGCCATACGCGGTGAAGGAACCTCTAACGATTACCTTCCAAGCGAAGTGCCTGCCTTACCAGCCTTTAGCTTGCAGCGTGCAGTTTCTACTACGATTAGAGAATTCGGACGGGATTACTGGACAGGGACTGTCTATACGACCAACAGGCGTGTATGGGAGCATGATGAAAAATTCAAGAAGAAGCTACAGAAAGTGCGCAGCATGGGCGTAGATATGGAGACCGCCACAATCTTTATTACCGCATTTGCCAATGAGATTCCGGCAGGAGCCTTACTCCTCGTCTCGGATCAGCCTATGATTCCTGACGGTGTGAAGACCAGTGCAAGCGATGAATTGGTCACTAAGAATTTCGTGGATGAACACATTCGTATCGGGATAGCGTCCTTGAAAGAGATCATGACTAACGGAAAATCTGTGAAGCATTTGAGGTTTAATTAAGGGAAGAATAGTTTAAATGCCCTTGGCGGTAAGATTATCATAGCTGCATAAATAAAGAACAGATGCTCGGACTTAAAATGCCCACTGATCCACGTTGGGTCAATATTGTCGAAACGAATATTCAAGAGATTCTAAGTGATCATGCTTGGTGCGAACAGAAAGCCGCCAGCAATGCGATTAGCATCATTGTCAAGAATCCACACCTTCCTGATCTAGTGACAGAACTCACTACGATTGCTAGAGAAGAAATGGAGCACTTCGAGATGGTGCATGAGAAGATAAAAGCCCGAGGGCTTTCCTTGGGATATGAGCGCAAAGATGAATATGTGCGCGACCTAGCTGGCTACATTAAAAAAGGCGGAACCCCTACAGATAACCTCGTTGGAAATCTATTGTTCTCGGCAATGATAGAAGCTAGAAGCTGTGAACGTTTTAGGATTTTGTCAGAAGAAATTTCTGATCCTGATTTGAAGGTGTTCTACCGAGAACTCATGGAAAGCGAAGCTAATCACTACACGGTTTTTCTGGGCTTAGCACGTAAATATGGAGGTCGTGAAAAAGTAGATGCCCGTTGGGCTGACTTCCTAGCTTTTGAGGCTGAACTCATAGGCAAATACGGAAAGAAGGAAACCATGCACGGATAAGAATCCGTGCATTGTTATTAATCTAGTTCAACGCTATAGGAAAGACTACTCTTAATCTTCCTTGACGACTCCTTTTACCATCTTATTTCCTTCATCGTCCCATACCACCATCTGATACAACCCTGCTTCTAATGCAGACAGGTTGATTCTAGAGAAATTCAATCCGGAATCACGATACACTTCTCTGCCTGTAAGGTCATAGATTTGCATCTGGTATCCGCTCATATCTTGGCTTGATGTGATGACCAATACATCTCGTAGTGGATTAGGGAAAATTTGCAAACTCTGCTCAAACTCTGATAAGCCAGTCGTCAAACATTCGGGACGCAGATACTCCAATACATAGCAGCATTCCGGATTATCATTCACACAGATCTTGATGATGTCATGGGTGGAATTTC
>CALFHF010000013.1 GCA_937875855.1 uncultured Flavobacteriales bacterium | reverse complement strand
TCTAGATATTGAACACTCCATTAAGAAGTAAGAAGGATTACAAATACAGCGACCTTGGATATTATTTCATGAAGGCGATTGTAGAAGAAATCAGCGGACAGTCGTTGGACGAATACATGATGCAGAATTTCTACCAACCCATGGGATTAGAGACGATGGGTTATCTGCCATTGAAGCGAATTCCTATGGACAGGATAGTTCCTACAGAGTATGATTTATACTATCGCATGCAATTACTCCAAGGACACGTACATGACATGGGAGCTGCTATGCAAGGCGGTGTAGGAGGACACGCAGGAGTGTTCAGTGATGCCCGTGACTTGGCAGCCATGATGCAGATGTATCTGAATGGCGGTTCGTATCATCATCAGCAATTCTTGAGTACTGAAACGGTAAATGAATTTGCTAAATGTCAATTCTGCAACGGAGAAAAGGAAGAGAATAGGAGAGGAATAGCATTTGACAAACCGAACAGGCAAGGCTCTGAAGGCCCTACTTGTGACTGCATTAGTTACGAGAGTTATGGTCACAGCGGATTCACAGGAACACTCGCCTGGGCTGATCCAGAAGAGGAAATTGTCTATGTCTTTTTATCGAATAGAATCTATCCAAGCATGGATAATAAGAAGCTTCAAAAAATGAACATACGCACGCGCATCATGGAGGCTATATATATGGCTAATACCAACGGAAAAACCATGCGCGTCATCCATCCTGACAGAGATATGGGACTGATGGGATTGGAGTTTTGAGAAAATTTATTCAAGACTTGTGCTTACGCTTGCTTCGCGCGTAATCTGCTATGAGCAAGGTTTGATCATTTACGAATCTTTACTGTGCGTAGTCGAAGCATTCAAAATCTTGACTGAATCAACCAGAGGAATATAATTCCCATTTTGGTTCCTGAGCTTGTCGAAGGGCCATTTCCCATTGTAGAAAGCACCTATTTTCGTCTTAGAATGGGCTTCTGAGAAAGGCTATCCTCCGAAGGATGCGAAGAAAATAATCAAGAGGATGATCGCAACGATTAGAAAAGTTAGAAACGCAGCAGCTAAGAAAAGGGCTGCTAGCGCAAGACCATTATTCTGGTACTCATCAGGTGCTTTAGAGCGAGCTCTAAGTGCAATAATGCTAAACACTAGAGCAGGTATCAGAAGAAGAGCTAATTCATACATAAAGAAAAAACCTACGACAGCAGTGACTGCGGTCATAAATCCCGCCAATGCTCCCCAATGTGTTTTTCGTTCTGTAGGATCTGGTTTAAATCGAACCTTCGGACTGCTTGCCTTAGAAACAATAAATGACTCGTCAGCCATAGCGTATTGATCAAGGGATATGGGCTCTTGAGTCTCATCTTGAGCTGAAGAATTCCTCTGCTTTCTAGCTGTGTGTGATGTTCTGCTTTCTGTATGTGATTCCAGTATTTGAATTGAATCAGTCTGGGAAGACAGGTGTTCTTTTTTCACAGCCAAAGGACTTTTCGAATCCTCCTCTTTCTCACTCAAAACATCAGATTGGTGATTGTTTTTCTTAACCTGATCTACGAATAGGCCAGGTCTATATTTCCGTTTTTTAAAATCATGCGAAGTCAAATTTGGCTGATGAGCACATGAAGCTAAAAGAATCGAGAACAGAAGAAGAACACTAAATAATCTCATAGTTTGTATGATTTTAAAAACTAACCTCAAACCTCAAACCTCAAACTTCAAATCTCAAAACTCAATCCATCAACCAACCCCTCACCTCCTCATCGCCTTCCAAATCCTCCTCAAAAAGATTCCAGAAAGCAAGGCTGTGGTTCCTGCAATAGCAGCTGATCCCATTTCGCCATAGAGGTAGAACCCTGTTGCAAAAAGGGAACTGTACACGAATAAAGTACCTACGAACATCCCGAGAATTTGAATGCTCAAGGGACTTCCTTTAACTGATTCATCCAAGTTCAATTCTTCTCGCACCGTCTTCCATCCTGGACCTTGTGGTCGGATAAGGGTATAGAAAGCACGTAATTTTTCTGGTGATTCGGGCTGGGTGAGTGCGGTGACCGTCAGCCATATGATAGTTGTCAATCCGACACCCCAACAGAATTTCCAATGGTCAGCTAATTCCGCATAAGGCCCAAAGGTGAAGTAAAGAGCGATTAAGAAGGAAGCCAACATTCCTGAGATCTCAGTCCAGGCGTTAATGCGCCACCAGAACCAGCGCAGAATAAAGATGAGACCTGTTCCTGCACCTATTTGAAGCAGAATATTGAAAGCTTGCAAAGCATTGGTCAAATACAGCGCGAAGAGCGAAGAGACAATCATCAAGACCAAGGTGGAAATCCTTCCTACCATCACTTGTTCTTTGTCCGTAGCCTTGGTATTCATGAAACGCAGGTAGAGGTCATTGACCAAATAGGAAGATCCCCAATTCAAATGCGTAGAAATCGTACTCATATATGCTGACATTAAGGAAGCGCAGATCAATCCTAAAAGCCCGCTCGGAAGAAAGGTCAGCATAGCTGAGTAGGCCAAGTCATGGCCTATTTTATCTTCAGGAATGTGAGGAAAAGCTTCGCGCAAGGAATCCAAATCAGGGAAGATGATTAAGGAAGCTAAGGCCACAATAATCCAAGGCCAAGGTCGCACTGCATAGTGAGCAATGTTGAATAAAAGCGTAGCACCCATGCTGTGATTTTCGTCCTTGGCTGATAGCATTCGTTGTGCGATATAACCGCCACCACCAGGCTCAGAGCCAGGATACCAAGCGCTCCACCATTGCACCGCGAGCGGAATCACAAACAGAGAAATAAGCAGAGCAGGATCATCCATACTCGGAATGAAATCCATCTTAGGTATGACATTGGGATGATGGAATAATCCATCAAGACCGCCTACTTGAGGGAGGTTCAATACCGTGGCTGCCGCCCAGATAGAACCTATCATGGCAATGGTAAATTGAATAAAATCAGTGAAAACGATAGCTCGCAATCCGCCCCAGATGCTGTACAGCACAGTCACTGATCCTACGATGAGCAGCAGAGGAATAGCTTCTATCTCAAGCAATACTCCACCTATTTTAATGATAGCCAGAGAGACACCGGCCATGATGAGCACATTGAAAATAAAGCCCAGATAAATCGCTCGGAAGGACCTTAAGAAACTGGCGGCTTTACCACCATAACGCATCTCGTAGAATTCCAGATCCGTGAGCACACCTGAGCGCCTCCATAAGCGGGCGTAGATGAATACGGTAAGCATACCTGTGAGCAAGAAAGCCCACCACACCCAGTTTCCGCTCACACCGTTTTTTCTAACAATGTCGGTAACGAGGTTAGGCGTATCTGCTGAGAAGGTGGTGGCCACCATACTCACACCTAAGAGCCACCAAGGCATTTGTCCTCCGCCAAGAAAGAAATCCTTGCTGGTCTGGCCTTGTTTCCTGGAACTCCATATACCTATGAAGATATACAGGGCAAGGATAATGAAGATGATACTTAGGTCTAGGGTGCTCAGTGACATAGGATCTGCTTTTCATTCCAAAGATGTCTTTAATTCTTTGCACACAGGAAGTACAGCCCGCTGGTTTTGAACAAGCTAGCGGTATAGCCTTCATCCATGGATTCATAAAAAAGGGCAGGGGATTTGCATTAAATTTGTCCTATGCAAGCAACCTTCAGAATAGCGCTCCTCGCAGCAATCCTCGCACTTACCTCCATTTCAGTTTTGGCTCAGGCCAGCTATAAAGTGGGAGTTTTGAAGTATAAAGGAGGTGGAGACTATTACTCGAATCCCACCTCAGTGCCTAATCTGGTGAAGTTTTGCAATGATCAGACAGGAACGAACATAGCTACTGAAGTCCCCTTTGTAGAAGTAGGAAGTGTTGCTCTTTTTGATTTTCCTTTCGTGCATTTGACGGGCCATGGAAACGTGGTCTTCAGCGCTTCAGATGCAGAGAATTTAAGAACGTATCTTTTGGCAGGAGGCTTTCTCCATATTGATGATAACTATGGAATGGATGCGTTCATCAGGCCTGAGATGAAAAAGGTTTTTCCTGAGTTGGACTTCATTGAAGTTCCTTTCTCTCATCCCATTTATCACAGTGCCTATGATTTCAATACGGGATTACCTAAAGTGCATGAACACGATGGAAAATCTCCCCAAGGATTTGCACTGTTCTGGGAAGGACGCATGGTCTGTTTCTATAGCTATGAATGTGACTTAGGAGACGGTTGGGAAGATTACAGCGTACACAAAGACTCAGAAGAAACCCGCATTAAAGCCTTGAAAATGGGTGTGAATCTGCTTCACTACGCCTTTCTGGGTGAGGATGGGATGTGAACGGTTTCCATAAGATGAAACCCAATCAAAAGCACACACGCTTTCTCTCTCTCCCTCTCTCCGCGTATCTAACGCTTGCTTCGCGCGTCATCTGCGATCCTCAAAGAAAAAGGTGAAATACTAATTTGAATGAGATATTCCAGAATTCCGCAATCTCAGAACCGCAGAACATTCAACTCGTGAACACTCATTTCATCCCTTTCATACAAAGTATAAGCAAGGAAAATAACCCTGTCTCGCTCAACAACCCCTTTCACTATACCCCACATCCCTTATGCCTAGAAGCAGCGGAAGAACTTCAAAGCTTAGTACTAAAACAAGCCCCATTTAATGACTACTTCGGAGATGCTTCGCAGGGTTTTGAACGCGGAAAGATGTTTGGAATACTGGTCGTGCGGAATAAGGATAATCAGTTGGGATACCTCAAGGCCTTCTCAGGAAAGTTAGATGGAAAGAATAAGCATGAAGGATTTGTTCCGCCTATCTATGATAGCCTGAATCCTGATGGCTTTTTAAGTAAAGGAATGAAGGAGCTCAAAGTCATGAGCGAGCGTATTGATGCATTGGGAAATACGAGTTCAAGTATTCAGCTTAAAGAAGAGAGAGCCCATTTCTCAGCCCAATTGCAAGATGAACTTTTCGAAGCCTATCATTTCTTGAATCAGAAGAAAGAGAAGAAAAGCCTGAAGGGCATTTTCAAAGCTGCGAATGCCGGCTATCCCCCAACAGCAGCAGGAGAGTGTGCTGCACCTAAGCTCTTCCAATATGCATTTGAGAACGACTTTGAACCCCTGGCTATGGCAGAGTTCTGGTGGGGTAAATCCAGAGTAGGAGAGCATTTTGAGCACGGGAAGTTCTATCCCGCTTGTGAGGAAAGATGCAGACCTATTTTGGGGTTTATGTTGGAGGGCATAATCTAAAGCTTACTACCTTTCCCATCATGACCTTCGAAGAACTTCATACCCCGCGCTTATTCCTCAGAAAAAGCTGATCCTGAGGTATTTCAATATGTGCATACTCACTATACCCGTGAGGAGCTAAAGGCTTTTTATGGGCACGCATCGGACAGTGATTTTGGATTAGAAATAGAACGCTATGAAGGTGGGCTTACAGGCTATAGTCGTTCTTTTCTTTATTTCCATCTCATAGAACCTGCCACGAGAAGAGTAATGGGATGGTGTGGCTATCATACGTGGATTCTAAAACATCATAGAGCTGAAATAGGCTATGGACTGTACCGCGAAGAAGACCGCAGAAAAGGACTGATGTCTGAAGCCTTGGAAGCTGTGCTTTAGTATGGTTTTGAAGAGATGGATCTGAATAGGGTAGAGGCTTTGACTTCCTATGAGAACGAAGCCTCCATCGCATCCTTAATTAAATTCGGATTCAGGGAAGAAGGTATTCTTAAAGGGCATTATTACGTAGATGGATTGGCTGAGGATTCCGTGATGTATGCGTTGCTAAAATCTGAATTTGAACAGCGTTGAACTAGCTTAACTTCTTTATCTGAAAACATTTGAAAACGAAAAAACCCCGACACGCAATGCGCATCGGGGTTTTGATTTTGTACAGGAAAAAAAGATTAACCTTTTTCCATAAGCTCCTTTGCAGGAACAGAAGCAGCGGGGGTCTTCATCAGTTTCATTTCTTCTATCAAGTGCTTCGCACCTGCATATTTGTCAATGACAAAAAGCACGTAACGAATATCCACAGAAATGGTTCGTTGCAATTCAGGCTCGAATGCGATATCACCACTCATAGCTTCCCAGTTTCCGTCAAAGGCAAGGCCGATTAATTCTCCCTTACCATTCAAGACAGGACTTCCTGAGTTTCCACCTGTGATGTCATTGTTAGAAATGAAACACACGATCATCTCTCCATTCTTATCGGCATATTGCCCAAATTCCTTCTTCTCTATTAGGCTTTTCAATCCTGCTGGAACGACAAATTCATCGTTCGTAGGATCTTCCTTTTCCAAGATTCCGTCAGTAGTAGTCACGAAGTCATAACGCATACCGTCAGCAGGAACGTAATCACCTACTTGACCATAGGTCAATCTCAAAGTAGAGTTCGCATCAGGATAATAGTTCTTACTGCTGTTCATCTCTCTGAATCCGGCAATCAACTGGCGATATCCTTTCTCCGTCATCTCACCATACGCACCTGATTCACCGTCAATTTTTCCAAGATAAATCCCGAAATAGAATTCAGTGATCGCTTCGAAAGCAGGGTCAGATTTTAGTTTCTTCAAGTTAGGATCAGCAAGGAATGCATTCACACCCGCCTCAGTCGCGAACAATGACTTAGCGAACATCTTCTCTACGAACTTGTTCCAATCTCCCTTGTACTTCTTCTTGGCATCTTTCAAGAATTCAGGCTGAAAATCTGCAGATACATTATCGCTGTACATCTCGAACATACGCGCGGTTACCTTCTTATCAGTACCCATGTTGTAGTCCTTGAAATGTCCTTCAGCACGCTGAGCAAGACCAGCTTTTCCTGCTGCAATCGCAGCAGTGTCACTAGGGTTTTCTAGCGCCATTGACAATCTATAGGCACGAATAGCCAAGGAAAGGATCTCAGATCCGAACGCAGCTTCTTCTATATAGGTCTTAGGAAGTACATAAGGGCGTGACCCTTCATATCCGCTTTTTAAAAGACCTACAGCTTCACCATAGCTCTCTTTTCTTTTGGCATCTTGTCCTATCCAAGCAGTGAATACATTCTCTTGCTTGAGTTTCTTATCATAGACTTTCAAGCGCTTCAATCCTCTGGATTGACCTTGGAAATACTTCCAGTAGTTGCTTACACCAGCATACTTTGAGGCATACTTGATACGCACTTCATCGCTGGCGTCCATATCTTCTTTCATCAGTCTAAGCTTCTCACCACGTATTTCAACACGGGTAGGTTGCTCAATATCCAAGGCTTGTTGGACACCATAAGAAGAAAGATAACGATCAGTGCTTCCAGGGAAACCTAGGATCATTGTGAAGTCATCAGCTTGCACACCATCCAAGGAGACTGGAAGGAAGTGCTTAGGAGCATAAGGAACGTTGTCGTTAGAATAATCAGCAGGCTTGCCGTCTTTTCCAGAGTAGACACGAAGCATGGAGAAATCTCCAGTGTGACGAGGCCACATCCAGTTATCGGTATCACCACCGAATTTTCCTATGCTTGATGGAGGCGCACCCACAAGACGAACATCTTTATACGTAATATAGGTGAAGGCATAGAATTCATTTCCGCCAAAGAAGGATTTTACATCTACATCATAGGTTCCTTCCTGTCCTAATTCTTGACTGATCTCTTGACTCAGTTTACGTATAACCGCAGCGCGTTCTTCCTCAGTCATGCCTGCATTCAGCTGGCTATTGATACGGTAAGTCACATCATCTATTCGGTTCAGGTAACTGATAACCATCCCATCGATGGGTAATTCCTGAGACTTATCCATGGCCCAAAAACCATCAGTCAGATAGTCATTCGTAACAGAGCTATGTGATTGAATGGCATCGTAAGCACAGTGATGATTGGTAAGGGTCAATCCTTCAGCCGAGATCATCTCCACGGTGCACATTCCGTAATTCATACGTCCTATGGCATCCTTCACTGAAGAAGCATTGATGTTATAGATATCATCAGCTGAGAGTTTCAATCCCAGACCTTGCATTTCTGCTTCGTTGATCTTCTTCAGCATATTGAGCATCCACATGCCTTCATGGGCATAGAGACTCTGCATACTCAGTATAAAGGCGAGCGCCAGTATCGATAGTTTTTTCATGATCCGTTTATTATTTGTTGTACAAAATCTTTAGTGGTCATTCATGACCCCTTTCCAAGCTGTTCCTTCGAAGAACTTCTCCATCTTCTGTCCCAAGATGTTCAGCGCTTCAGGAGCCTGATAGCGCGCAGTGATGCGCTTATTCATTCCCTCGGTATCTACTTGATAGATCCTTGAAGGCAGATCCATCACCTGTTCATTATCGTAGCGTTCTTCCAGCGAAAAGAAATCCGAGGCAGTGATAGCCTCTTTTATCTGGGTCATTTTGGGGGCATCTATTCGCGTATAGAAGTATCCCATGTACTCCACGAAATTCACACCTTGATAGGTCGTGTATCCGCTTTCATAGACCTTGATTTTAAAGACAGGGCATCTGCCAAAGCAAGGAGTACGTTCATAGGAAATCAAGAGGCTATCTGCATTATTCATTTGAAGAGCATCTACCGGAGCCATTTCTTGAAGGCCTTTGTTTACAGTGCTTATTCCTTCGCTTTGAACTTGCTCAGCTGTGCTTTTACACTTTTTCATGGACGCACAAGAGCCGAAAAGAAGGAGCGAGAGCGATATGAGAAGAAGATTTCTCATTTGCTCTTATACCCTCTTTGTTTAGCAGCATCTTCCAGTCTCTTCTGGAAATTACTCTTCTTGATAGGCTTTTTCTGATTCTCTTGAATGGTAGCCAAGAGCTTATCATCATCGATGATATATTTCTTGATTACAATCATCTGACCGATAGAGAGTAAGTTAGCTAAGAGATAATAGTAACTCAATCCTGAAGCGAAGCTGTTAAAGAAGAAGAGCATCATCACAGGGAAGAGGTACATCAAAGTCTTCATATTAGGCATACCCGGCTGGTTCGCAGGCATCTGCGAACTGTTCATCTGGGTATAGAATATGGTACTTACGGCCATGAGCAAGGTGAAGAGACTTACGTGGTCTCCATAGAAAGGTATAGAGAAAGGTAGGCTTGCAATGCTATCAAAGGATGAGAGGTCATCAGCCCAAAGGAACGGTTGCTGACGCAGCTCAATACTAGCAGGGAAGAAGCGGAACATAGCATAGAGGATAGGCATCTGTACTACCATGGGCAAACATCCTGCCATAGGATTCACGCCACTTTTTCGGTAGAGGCCCATGGTCGCTTGTTGCTTCTTCATCGGGTCTTTCTCATTCTCAAACTTCTTGGTCAATTCATCTATCTGAGGCTTAAGTGCTCTCATTTTAGCACTGCTGAGGTAGTTCTTATACGTCAATGGAAAGAGCATCATCTTGATGATGATGGTCAGGATCAAGATGATGATACCGAAACTGCTGATGAAACCATGCAGGAAATTAAAGATGGGTATGACGAGCCACTTATTCATCCAACCGAAAATCCCCCAACCTAGGTCGATGATCCTGTCCATCTCATTCTCATAAGTCCTCAGAATACTGTAATCATTGGGACCCATATAGAACTTGAATCCTACGTGCGGTTCAGGCTTGTATTCAATAGGAAGAGTGAGTTCAGCCAAGTATTCCTTAGTAATGACGGAGTCACCTTCAGCCGGAAGTCTGATTTCTATTCCTGAATTGTCTTTCAAGAAACCTTCCTCAGAAATGGCCACAGCCGAGAAGAAGTTCTGTTTGAAAGCGACCCAATTCGTTCTCGCTTCTAATTCTTCTTCATCGTCCTTGGTCTCGCTTAAGTAATCTCTATCCTCGCCTTTATATCTGAAGAACACAGAGGAACGCTCTCTATCTCTGTCCATGCTCTTCTCTTTCAAGAAAGCAGTCATGTTCCATATCATACTGAGGTCATCTCTTTTCGTGTCCACTATTTGCTGCAAGCCATGGAAATCCATCTCGAAAGCCACTTCATAGCTTCCTTTTTTCACGGAATAGATTAGGTCCAGATATTTGTCTGGGTCAGTAGTGCGCAAACGCATGACCATGGACGTATCTCCAGCTTGAGGAGTGTTAGCAGGAGTGAAAGTGAGGTCAGAGGTGTTGATGAGCTTTCCCTCCGTGGTGCTGAATCTGAAATTCATATCACTCTTCTCATCGAAGAGGAGCAGCGGTTCTTGCTTGGAGGTCTTGAAGGTCTTAAGCTCAAGAGATTTCATTTGTCCACCCTTCTGCTGGAAGATAATCTTCAATAAATCGCTCTCCAAAACATACTCGGCTGATTCATCACTTTCCAACGAAGCAGCAGAGAAGATCCCGTATTGGGTCAATTTACTGGATTCAAAGGCAGCTAGTTGAGCACTATCCATTTCACTTGGCGCGACTGCTGCATCGCTTTCGGATGGGTTAACCACAGGCGCTCGAACTGAGGCTTCAGTTTGAGCAGTTCTAAGGCTATCGGTTTGAGCAGCTTTGCTAGCGAGTTCATCGGCACTGGGCTGGGTAAACCAACTGTAGCCTATGATAACGATACCTATCAGAAATAGGCCGAGAAGAGAATTTTTATCCATGATTTATTTACGGGGGGCAAAGATAGTTGAACTGCTAGAGTGACCAAGGAATCTTGGAAGAGATGCACTCTTGAGTGATATTAGAACCTAGAGTTCCTGTATTATAAGGTAAAAGAAGGCCTTAGAAATCTACTAGCTCTTCAGATTTAGCCTCCACATTACGACTCGCCAAAGCTGCCTCCACGAATCCTATGAAAAGGGGATGAGGCTGTTCAACTGTACTCTTGTATTCAGGGTGAAATTGAACTCCTACAAACCAAGGATGAGACGGTAACTCTATGATTTCGACCAATTTGCTTTCAGGATTCACACCCGTCATACGCATTCCATTGGCCTCGAATAAGCTCTTGAAATCATTATTGAACTCATAGCGATGTCTATGACGTTCATCTATATCCTCAGTTCTGTATGAAGCTAAGGCCAAAGAGTCTTTTTCCAAATGACATGGATAACTGCCTAGTCTCATAGTCCCACCTTTATTTGTAATGCTTTTTTGATGCTCCATGATATCAATCACAGGATGGCTTGTATTATGGTTCATCTCCGTGCTATGTGCATCTTCTAGTCCAAGGACATTACGCGCATATTCAATCACTGCGCATTGCATACCTAGGCAGATACCAAGGAATGGAATCTCTTTCTCACGCACATACTTAATGGCTTGAATCTTTCCTTCAATGCCTCTACCACCGAATCCGGGAGCTACGAGTACACCATCCAAGTGGCTTAATTTCTTGGCCACATTTTCTTCAGTGATAGATTCAGAGTGAATCCAGTCTAGATTCACTTTGACTCCATTCTCGGCACCAGCATGAATAAAGGCTTCAGCTATAGATTTATAACTGTCCTTTAGCTCAATATACTTCCCTATTAGCCCAATACTTACCAAGTCGGTAGGGCTTTTAAGTTTCCAAATAAAGTCATTCCATGAACTCAGGTCGGCTTCGCCCTCATATGGGACATTCATTTTCTTCAAGACAGCCACATCTAGCTTCTCATCAGCCATGAGATTAGGCACATCATAAATGGTCTCTGCATCAATAGACTCAATGACATTCTCCATACTGACATTGCAGAATCGAGCTACTTTCAATCGAATTTCGTCAGTGAGAGGATGCTCTGTGCGGCACACCAGAATGTCAGGCTGTACGCCCATTTCAAGCAATTGCTTGACCGAGTGTTGGGTGGGTTTAGTCTTAAGCTCTCCAGCAGCAGCTAGATAAGGAACCAAGGTGAGGTGAATGGACAAAGCATTTATGCCCAATTCCCATTTCATCTGACGCACGGCTTCTAAGTAGGGCAGGGATTCTATATCACCCACTGTTCCTCCTATCTCCGTGATAACGAAGTCATAGGAACCATTCTTCCCAAGAAGCTTTACGCAGCGCTTAATCTCATCTGTAATGTGCGGAATGACTTGAACGGTTCTTCCTAAGTAATCCCCTTTTCGCTCACGATTAATGACGTTTTGATAGATACGTCCTGTGGTAATGTTGTTGGCTTGAGAAGTCCTAACGTTAAGAAAACGCTCATAGTGACCAAGGTCAAGGTCAGTTTCTGCTCCATCATCAGTTACGAAGCACTCGCCATGTTCATATGGATTCAGGGTTCCTGGATCAATATTAATGTAGGGGTCAAGTTTCTGTATAGTCACGCTGTGACCGCGTGCCTGTAAGAGTTTAGCCAAAGAAGCGGAGACGATTCCTTTACCGAGAGAGGAGGTCACTCCACCAGTGACGAAGATGTATTTGGTTTGTTCAGACATACCGTATTTCTACGGGATGTGAAGGTAAGATAAATAGCCTTTGACGTTGCACTAATCTGTCAGAGTTGAAGATAATTAGTCTTGAGAGCGTTAAAACAAGGAAGCTAAGGCCAAAATAGGTCCTGAGAACAGCAGAGTTTGTTGGTTCTTTCTCTAGGATAGCGGCTATGAATCAGTCATTCTAAGTTCCATCTAGGTACAATCAGAGATGAGTTTCAGCGCTAGATTCTTTCTTGTGATTCAAGTTTCGCTCTTTCTGAATAATCCTTCCCCCGTAGTCAACAGATGGGGCCATTTAATCTGGGAAACTAGAGAATTATGGGGCTGGCTCGGATGGTCAAGGTACTATTAGTTGGAGACTACTTTACCAGAGGCGAAGTCTATACATGTAAGATGACAGAGAGGATGGCAGAACATCCTGCGAACAAGAGTTAGCAGGGGGAAGTGACCTTTCTTCGCTAGGGAATTCCTTCTAGCACTTCTCTTTTTCCTGAGCCTCTTCAGAATTAAAAAATCATTATAAAAGACATAACTAGCTGAGGGATAGTATATTATTTACTACTTTTATTGAACTAATTACAACTGCATTATGAAACTTGCAAGTTCAGTGAAGTTGTTGACGGGAATGTTTCTGCTCTCAACTACCATAAGTACTTCTGCTCAAAATGAAGAACGTATAGCCTATTCTCAGTCGAATACTGAGTATAGTGCTGACCTTGTCATAGACTTCAAGGTCAAGTCTGGTTCTTATCTTACCATGGATGAGGAGATGAATATTTATTTGAGACTCAAAGAAGATAAACCTCAAGCATTCTTCTTTCCTAATCCCAGCAATGGAATCCTTTGGATAGAACATAATCTTGGGTCCAATGTCACGCTCTATATTAAAGATAGATATGGAAAACCTGTTTTCACAGCGCATGATCTTAAGGCCAACAAATTGGACCTCAAAGGATTTAAAAGCGGCTCCTATCTTCTGATTTTAAAAGGAGAAAAAGGAGAAGTTACACGTTCAATTAGCGTAAAGTAAACTTCAATATTCGATTTTCCTTTAAGACAGAGTTTCATACTTTGGTATGAGTATTCATCTATTCACA
>CALFHF010000012.1 GCA_937875855.1 uncultured Flavobacteriales bacterium | reverse complement strand
TCCTACAGACTCTAGAACGCTATGATTATGTGGTCAAAGCTACGTTCCAAGACCAAGCAGGTGATGACGGGACTACGGATCGTTATGATGCCTTACTGAGATACCTGAATACCTGATTACTTTCGTGGCGTGCAACGCACCCTCATATTCTTGATATCACTTTTATTTTTCACGATGGGATCTAGGTCCCAGAGCAATGACTATGTCCTTAAGGATTTCGTCATCGAGGGCAATAAAAAGACCAAGGAATGGCTCATTCTGCGAGAGTCTGGGTACAAGAAAGGGGACATCATAGCTGCTGAAGAATTGGACGCAGCGATAGAGGCTATCAGAAGGAATGTTGCTAATCTCCAGCTCTTCCTTCATGTCACAGTGCACCCTGTCGTGTTGACTGATAATAATCTGCTCGTCCTTATCCAAGTCGCGGAGCGATGGTACCTCTATCCAATACCATATGTTCGCTTGGCTGAACCTAACTTCAATACTTGGCTCAGAAACTCCACAGAGAGCAGAACAAACTATGGCATCAAACTGAAACAATTCAATTTTAGAGGTCGTGATGAACGACTTGAATGGACTTTCCAGTCTGGATATGCCAGAGAATTAGGATTGAAATATTCTAATCCATACCTATTGCCCAATAAAAACTGGGGGGTGCAGGTATTAGCTCATTACAAGGAATTCGGGGAGATTAACATAGGAACCTTTGATAACGAACGAGTCTTTTATTCAGGAAACTCAGATACACGCACAGAGCAGCGCTATGCTCTTGGAACAAGTTACAGGCCTGACATCTATTCAGAGAACATCTTCATGCTCAGCTATCAGAACATCCAAGTCTCTGAAGGGGTTCGTGATGAACCAGGAATCCAACTGCAGCGTGATGGCGCTCGTATGCGCTATTTTTCAATGGCTTATTCCTATGACTACGCAGACGTTGATGACAGAAGTTATCCTACAAAGGGAGAGCATTTCATCTTCACTGCTGAGCAGTTAGGACTGGGTTTCTTCGATGATAGTCCAAGTGTATTCAGAACTGATATTGCGGTGAAAGTGTATAGGCCCTTGTCTAAGAAATTTACCCTTCAGAATATGGTCAAAGGCCAAGCCAGCCTCTTCGAGAAATTCCCCTATTACCTTCAGGACGGACTTGGATATGGAAATAACTCAATACGTAGCTATGAATACTACGTTATGGACAGTCAGTTCTATATCCTCAGTAGGAATAATCTCCAGTTTAATCTTCTTCCTGATCAGAAGTTGAATATGGATGATATTGGCAAGATCCCCATGAGCAAATTAAGCTATAGCTTTTACTTGAACCTCATTGCTGACATTGGGTATGCTGGGGATAGACTCTATGCAAATCAAAATCCCCTGAACAATACATGGCTTATGGGAACTGGGCTTGGCTTGGACTTTGTAACCAGCTATGGAGCAGTGCTCAGGATGGAGTATACCGTGAATAAATTGGGAGAAGACGGCTTTTACTTGCACTATAGGAAATCCATCTAAGGAAAGACACATCAATTTGCCCTACCTTTATGGCCCAAGAAAAAAGCATTATGCGCATTGCCCTTTATGGAACCCGATTCAACGAAGAGTTCGTTCCCGATGTCAAGGCATTACTGAAACGCATCGAGGAAGAAGGTTCTCAGCTTAAAGTACATGCTGAATTCATCAGAGAACTTCATTCACATGGCATCGAACTCCCTACTCACGTCACTTTTTCGGGTTATGACGACCTCAAAGACCAAGTAGATGTACTCCTTAGTATAGGTGGAGATGGAACGTTCTTGAATACCCTTACGCTCGTTAGAGACAGCGGAATACCTGTTTTGGGTATCAATACCGGTCGGTTGGGATTCTTAGCTTATGTCTCTGCAGAGCGCATTCAGTCTAGCTTAGATTTACTTTTCGCTGAAAAATTCAGCACTAAAAATCGCTCCTTATTGCAAGTGCACACAAGCGTTCCTCTTTTTGGAGAAACGAATTATGCCTTGAATGAAGTAGCTGTGCACAAAAAAGACTCCTCGTCTATGGTGATTATTCACATGGAAGTAGACGGAAAATATCTCACGTCTTATTGGGCTGATGGACTTATAATCTCAACTCCTACAGGATCTACAGGATATAACCTCAGCTGCGGAGGCCCAATAGTCGCTCCGAATACAGAATGCCTAATTATCACTCCTAAGGCGCCTCATAATCTTACCGTAAGACCTTTGGTCTTAAAGGATGATGTGGTCTTGAAAATGCGTGTAGAATGCAGAGATGACCAATTCTTACTTTCGCTTGATAGCCGCTCTCATACCTGCGAGAGTGATATGGAAATCACCATCAGCAAGGCCAACTTCCCTATGAAGATCATACGCCCTGAGGGCAGTAGCTTCTTCAGGACTATGCGCAGAAAACTGAAATGGGGTGCAGATATCCGAAATTGAGCGCTGCAATTTTTGGAACGGATCTTGGTATTTGTTCCTTGAAGTCTAGAGTCCTAAATTTACAGCTCACGAATTGACCCAATATTATGTTTAAGAACAGAATCGCCCTACTGACCATCCTTTCACTCTCTATCGCTACCTATAGCTTTACGAGCATGGATCAAGGAAACAAGACACAGAACACTGAAAAAGACTCCAAAGTAGGTCTTGAAGTAGGAAATATCGCTCCTGATATCATCATGAATAACCCTGATGGAAAGGAATTGAAATTGAGCGATCTAAGAGGTCAAGTCGTTCTTGTTGATTTTTGGGCATCATGGTGTGGCCCATGCCGCAGAGAAAACCCTAACATCGTGAGTGCATTCAACAAGTACAGTAAAGCGAAGTTCAAAGAGGGTAAAGGATTCAATATCTTCTCTGTTTCCTTAGATAGCGATGTGAACCGCTGGAAATCAGCGATCACTCAAGATAACCTTGAATGGTCAAGCCACGTTTCTGACCTTCAGAAATGGAACAATGCCGCAGCTAGAGCTTATCAAGTAAGCAGTATTCCTTCTTCGTATCTTGTAGATGCAAATGGAATCATCGTTGCCAAAGGTGGGGAGCTTCGTGGAATGGGTCTCCATACGAACATCGATGCTTTAGTCAAGAGCCTGAAATAATCTTCAGCCCATATCTGATGTTTTCCTTTTTCTTTCACATTCTTTAGCTCCTAGCTAAGGCTTGATTGTATAGCTTTGTCCAATGACTAAGCGAATATTAATCACTGGAGGCGCAGGATTCATTGGGAATCATCTGGTAAGGCTATTTGTGAATTCCTATCCTGAGTATCAGATTTACAATCTGGATAAACTCACCTACGCTGGGAACTTAGAGAACCTGAAGGATGTGGAGTCAAAACCGAATTATCACTTTATAAAAGGTGACATCACGGATAAAGATGAGATGCAAAACATCTTCAAGAGCCATTTCTTCGATGCTGTGATTCACCTTGCTGCAGAGTCACACGTAGACCGTTCTATCTCAGGTCCTGATGAATTTGTCTTGACCAATGTAGTAGGTACCGTGAATTTGCTTAATGCAGCTCGAACTCATTGGGCAGGAAAGATGGAAGGAAAACTCTTCTACCATGTTTCTACTGATGAAGTGTATGGTTCATTAGGCCCTAAAGGTGCTTTCACCGAATTCACTGCCTACGATCCTCGTAGCCCATATTCAGCTTCCAAAGCATCTAGTGATCACTTCGTACGTGCTTTTCATCATACCTACGGAATTCCTGTTGTCCTAAGCAATTGCTCTAACAACTATGGCTCGTATCAATTCCCTGAGAAGCTCATTCCGCTTATGATTCATAACATCAAGTATGAGAAACCTCTACCCGTTTATGGTAAAGGGCTCAATGTAAGAGACTGGTTATGGGTAGAAGATCATGCACGAGCTATCGATACTATATTCCATAAAGGAAAACAAGGAGAGACGTATAACATAGGCGGGAATAACGAATGGACTAATATTGACCTCGTAAGAAGACTCTGCGGGATTATGGATACCAAGCTCGGCCGTGAAGCAGGAACTTCTGAAAAACTCATTACGTATGTGCAAGATCGCGCTGGTCATGACATGCGCTACGCCATAGATGCAAGCAAGATAAAAGCTGAACTTGGCTGGGAACCTAGCATTGAATTCGATAAGGGTTTTGAGACCACCATAGATTGGTATTTGGAGCATTCAGACTGGTTGAATCACGTGACTTCTGGTGCTTACTTGAATTATTATTCTGAGCAATACGCTGACCGTTAATGGGCTTCTTCAACAATCTATTCCGAAAAAAGGAAAAACTTCTTGAGCCTGCTGATATCTCTACCTTGCACGTAGATATTCATTCGCATTTCATTCCTGGAATTGACGATGGAGCTGAGGATTTAGAGCAAAGCTTGGATCTGCTTCGCAAGATGTCTGAACTTGGATATCGTAAGGTCATTACCACTCCCCATGTCATGAGTGATTTCTATCGCAATGACCCTAAAATCATTCTCGCTGGCCTTGAAAAAGTACGTCAAGGAATTAAAGAAGCAGGAATCCC
>CALFHF010000011.1 GCA_937875855.1 uncultured Flavobacteriales bacterium | reverse complement strand
GGCCTGAAGTTGCTCATGATCGACATCTTTCAATGGATGGACTAAGGTTAACTCATGCTCTTGAGTCCAGTGCTCAAGGAGCTTCCATGACTTAATCTGTCCTCCGCTCTTAGGGGGATAAGGTAATTGAGTCGTCAAGAAGAGAATTCGCATAATACATTCTATATCTTCTTGAACAATCGCATAATCCTAGATGACAAAGAACTTGGCTTCTCATCATAATACTTGCTCTTCTTCTTGAATGGATTCAAGCTCACTTCTTGTTCAAATACATCTGTAATCACAAGACCCATAGCTGGCAAGTCGTTCCGATTCTTCTTCAACACTTCCAATTCTTCTATCTCAGATTTAGATGTAATGGCCCTCCTGGTAACCATAATTATATATCCAGCTCTGCTGATTACATCCATGGTTTCACTCACTTCTCCCATAGGAGCCGTGTCTATGATTACTTTGTCATATACACTAGATGACGCTGCTATTAGCTCGGCCAAAACCTCGCCCGACCAATCTTGGAACCCACCTGCTCTGCCGGCTGTAAGAAGCTCAACACGCTCTACTGATGTATTCTGAATCGCGTCCTTTAGTGGTATGGTCCCAGCCATAACCTCGGCTAAACCACCCGAGTTCTTTCTGCCGAAGTGTTCATGCAAGTGTGGTGATACTAGGTTACTATCAATAAGCAAGACACGCTGTCCTGCTCTAGCATAACGCACTGCCATCATTGCTGAAAGGAAGGTCTTTCCTTCCTCAGACCTCGCTGATGAAACGGCTATGCATTTGACATTTGGCTCGCTTGAATCAACCCGCTGAATAAGATGTCCTATTTCTTGACCCAACTTAGATCCTGAATACGATTGCAACTCAGTTCCTGTGCGAATTCCTGTATTGCTTATTTCTCCAATCATTGGCATGGAAGAAGATAGTCCTTCTAACTCTGAACCTGTATCTATCTTGGTATTGAATATAGCCTTTACTAATACCCACATGATTGGCATAATCAGTCCTAGGAGAAGGGCAATGATTAAAATAATTATGGGATTAGGGAATGTAGGCTTCAAGCTTATAAGATATGGAGGCTCTACGTTCTTAGCATCGGGGGATACCGAGACCCGACTCAATGCTATACTAGCTCTATTTTCTCTAAGCGTTTTGTATAAAGATTCATGAATCCTGGACATGCGCTCCATCTGCTGCAGACGATTCTGCACTCTAGGTAAATCACGAATATCACCATCTACCTTCCGAATACGATCATCAACCTGTTCAAGAGCGATGTCATTGCTCTTATCAAATCCGTCAATAGTTCTTAAAATGGTCCTCTTATCAGCTTCCATGCTCGAAGTCAATCGCTCATAAAGGGGATTAGCCTGAGTGCCAGACTGTTCAAGTAAGGCCTTCTCACTGCTTTGTTTTACAAGATTATTTGTCAAGTCCGAGATAAGTGGATCCTTTATGCCAAATGCATTTGGGGAAATCAATTCATGGTATTCCTTATTCTCTTTCAAGTATGTTTCTAGATACTTGTAATATTTCCTCTTAAGAAGAATAGAGACCTTTTGATTCTCCAGCTCCATAGATTCCTTGCTTACAAGAAGACCGATTTCGTTGGCTCCGGTTACACCGTTTTTAACTTTGTATGCTTCTGTTTCTTGCTCAATAATTTGAAGCTGCTCAAGGTTTGCCTGAATTTCTGTATCCAAAAAGCTAATAGCCCTATCTAGCATGTCTGTCTTGTCAGCCATATGATTACCGACATAGACTTCACCCAGTTTTCCAAGTATGTCCTTAGCTTTGAGTGCGGTGGCTCCAGCAGTTATAATACCAATAACCGTGGCATCTATCTCATCTTGAACTAATTCAAAGCCTTCTATTAATTCTAATGCTACCGCATCTGGATCATTTAATATGAAGCCAAATGTGTTTTCAGTATAATATTCATCCTTATCGACATCTTTACCTAATTCTATATCAAGGATCAATCTGAATTTGAACGCGTCATAAGTCACCCATTGCCCAAAGCCATGATCCCCTTCGAATTCATATTCATATTCAGTAACTGGGTACTCTCCTTCTGCCTCGATATGGTATGTATTCTTGTCTGTGAAGGAGACATAGAAAGGTGTTACTAAAGGAAGGTTAACGTTACTCGTCTCAAAATAACTTTCCTCTACTTCTAAATGAAAAGGACTCTTTTCATAAATATCTGCATTAAAAATCCCACTTTTTATGTATGTGAACCTGAGCCCCAAGTCTTCTATAGCTTGCTTCACACTAGGATAAGCTATCAACCTCAATTTCTCATTTTTATAGTAATAGTCATCTATTGATCTATATACTGGATAGTGTGCAATGAGCGTACTAGCGTCATTGACCCCGAGTGGCTTTTCCAATAAAAACGATGTCCTAGCGCTATAAGAAGGCGGAAACGTCACTAGAAATAAAACACCTAAACAAAGGAAGAACATCACAGAGATAAGGACAATAGGCCATGCTCTGAAGAATCTATTAAAGATACTCCCAAAATCCAATTCCTCTTGTTTCAATATTTCTTTTTCTGTCATGATTTTACTTGGTTAAAAGGATGTATAAAGTGCCCAATGATATGGCAGTGCCAATTACACTCAATACGTTCTGTGGATCTCTACGTATATATTTCTTTGCCTTCAATGGCGTCACCAATATCACATCGTCAGGCTGCATATATAAATGTTTTGAGGCGAGGATATCATCATCATTCAGATTGATATGGTAGAGCTCATTACTCCCTGCCCTTCTTCGAATGATGCGCACATCATTTCTATCGGCCAAATCTGTCATATCACTGGCCATTCCCAACGCATCAAAAACCGTGATACCTTGGTTATAGACTGGATAACGCCCTGGATTATTAACCTCTCCAAGTACTGTAACGAAATTGCTCATTAAGAACACTTTCACACTCGGGTTAGGATAATATTGTGTTGCCTTTGTCCTCAATAGTTCTTGAGCTTGAATTACAGTCAACCCTCCAACTTTTGTTTTACCCATAGTAGGTATATCAACATTTCCTTCATTATCAATCGGGAAACCTATTAGGAAGGGATGACGCACACCCAACCTGGCATTAGCATCAGCATCAAGCCCTGTAAATACATCACTTCTACTTAGCTGTAAATGATTGATTGTTACAGATATAACGTCATTTTCTTCTAAAATGATGGAATCATGAGTTGGCGTGAATTTCGCATCAAAAGAGGCAAATTCTTGCTTGTTCTTGTCCTCTGGTTGTACATATGCGATTTTTTTATTGGATACACACGATACCATGTGAAAGGCCAATAAAATAATTATAACTGTTCTCAGGTTGGTCAATTTCATAAACGTATAGATTACGGATTCAAAGATATGTTGGTTACGCATTCCAATGGAAATAGGTTTCTTATAATTCAACGTTACTCTGTTGAAATCATATTTGGGCATAACATTGTTTTCTTGTCAAGTCGATATATAATTTAATATTTAAATAGACTAAAGCTATTAGCCATTGAATTATTTCAAATAAAAATCTTTGCTCAATGAATCCTGTCTGATACATTTAATAACGTACAGACTACATTGACCTAAAGCGCTTTAACTTAGATTTGCAGGGAGTTTATAGGTCAGCTTAGAAATGAATTATAGCTTTCGATGTATCCTTTCCAATTATGTCCCGTATTAGAATTACAGAACCTGCACTCATCCCTGTGATTAACCCACCTGTTTGAGTACTTAAAGCGAAAGAGAGCCGTGAAGAATAGATTATCCAATTACGAGAAGTATATCTACACCCTTATGGACCTGATCATCTTCGATCTCGTCCTGATATTCAACTACATATACATTTTTGGAAGTTTAGAGACCTTCTTGGACACAAAATATGGGATGCTCTTCCTCTTCATCATGTTCGCATGGCTTGTCGCAGCTCTGCTTGTAGAGAGTATCGCAGATAATCGCAGAATCAAGACCTGGAAAGCACTTTGGGACTTCTTTAGGAGTTATCTCTTCAATCTCCTTTTGACGCTTTCCTTCATTGCTTTACTCAACATCTCCTATTCTCGAGAATATCTTCTTAGTTCTTATTTCATTTTCTTCTTCCTTGGAGCAATATCCAGAATAATCGCCCGAAAGTATGTTAAAGCCTATAGAAAAAAGGGCTTCAATTTCAGGAAGATAGTAGTTGTAGGGATCAATGATTTCAGCCAAGAGTTCGTGCGAGAGATTACTGCTAGGAAAGATTATGGATATAGATTCATGGGCTATTTCGACCTAGATGAGCCTGAAGATGATGAGAAACTCAATGGCAGTTTTGATTTCGTAGATAACATCTACAGCTTTCTACTTGAGAACCGCATTGACGAGGTTTATATCTCCATGCCTACTCGGACTAGTTTTCATATTAAAGCATTGACCAAATTCTGCCACTTGAATTTCATCAAGGTTAATTTCTTAAATGAAACCATTCATGCCTTGAGCAATAGATCTGTCTATCTGAATGTTGATTATAACGGCCTTACTCCTATTGTTTCATTGGCTAGGGAACCCCTTGAAGTCACTACAAATAGGTTTATGAAAAGAACCTTTGACCTCGTTTTTTCAGGGCTAGTTTGCCTTTTAATCTTCCCTTTTTTAGTTCCTATTGTTGGTCTTTTAATCAAGCTAGAATCTAAAGGACCTGTCTTCTTCAAACAAACACGTTCTGGTATTAATTACTCTCCTTTTGGCTGCTATAAGTTCAGAACCATGAGCGTCAATATGGACTCTGATAAGAAACAGGCTACTGTGGGTGACTCTCGTATCACACGTGTAGGGGCATTCCTGAGAAAGACCAGCATAGATGAACTTCCACAATTCTTCAATGTCCTTATAGGTGATATGTCAGTGGTGGGACCAAGACCTCATATGATAGAGCACACACGAATGTACTCAAAGTTGATTAAGCCTTTCGTAGTGAGACATTGGGTAAAACCTGGAATAACTGGTCTTGCTCAAGCTAAAGGTTATAGAGGTGAGACTAAGGAAGTACAGCAAATGCTGGATCGCGTGAAAATGGACGTATTTTATATCCAACACTGGTCGTTCGCACTCGATACACGTATCGTTTGGCGTACTATATTGAATATGATTACCTTCCAGAAACAAGGGTTCTAATATTCAGCGAAGGAATTTCCAATAGAATTTACGGCCTATGTTGACCAAGTCATACAGAGCTTGGCTCGGCATCTCTTTGATGTCCCATAATTTAGGAAACTCATAACCCCATTCTGACATATAAGGCCCAAAGACTTTGACCGCGCACGCTTTGGCTCTAGCGCTTTCAAAGTAGTCAGTAAAATGCTTTTCTTTTTTATCCGTCCTGTTGAACACTGGCAAGGGTCTTATGAGGCCTACCCCCATCTCTTTAACTGCCTCAGCAAAATCATCAGCCAGGTGCTCAAAGCGCATAACTCTGTCCAACTTCTTGTGATCCATAATACTCCAGGCACTATAAGGCAGCTTATAATACTTCATAAAATACTCCTCAAAGGTCCTGTTGTTCTTAATCACGTCCTTACCTGTTAACTTGCGCTTCAAAGGCATGGCTATCCGTCTTAACCATTTTCCATGCTTCACCCTATTGTTCAAAAACCCATCATGATCAGTGAGCGTCTTGAAATAAGTGCTCACCACCACGTCCATAGGATTCCTTATTGCCGAAAATGAATAATAAGACTTCTCGTCCTCAGTGGCCTGCTTTATGAACTCATGATACTGAGCATGCTTGAAAAGAATGCGTTTGCCATCATAGTTTGACATTAGTTCCTTGGCTACAGTAGAGCTACCTGTCTGAGGAAATTCGACATAGACATATTTGTACGTGTGGCTAATAATCATAAAAGTAAACTGTGGTTGAAAGGGTTAAAGATCTAGTTTCAATTCGTTTTTTAGGCTCAAAGGTTATGAACCTTTCCACAATATGATTTTTATTAAGGATCCAGGATTTCACACAGGCCCCTTATAATGTGCTACTTTTGGAGCCTGAATTTCATTATGAAAGAAGAAAAAGGGAACATATTCACCATCTTTGATGAGATGCTTCAGCGCACTGATAAAGAGGCATTTCTCAAACAGAAAGCTAAGGTTATTTGGATGACAGGCTTATCTGGATCAGGAAAGACAACCATTGCAAAAGTCCTTGAACGCAAGTTGCATGAGCAAGGACATCTATGCCAACTTCTTGATGGAGATAACATCAGAGCGGGGATTAATAACAATCTAGGATTCAGCGAAGAAGACCGGAAAGAAAATATTCGTAGAATCGCTGAAGTGAGTAAGCTTTTCGTGAATTGTGGAATTATTACCATCAACTGTTTTGTGAGTCCCACTATAGAGATTCGCCAAATGGCCAAAGATATTATTGGCCAAGATGATCTCTTGGAAGTGTTCGTAAATACACCCCTAGAAATTTGCGAAGCGCGAGATGTTAAAGGGCTTTATAAAAAAGCGCGCGCTGGTGAGATTATTAATTTCACAGGAATAGACGCCCCTTTCGAAGCTCCAACTCACCCTGATTTGGACTTAAAAACCGCTAACAGAAAAATAGATGAAACCGCAGAGGAACTTTTGCGTTTCATAAACACGCACATAAGTTCTAAGTGATTATATGAAGTCATACAGTCTTACCCATTTACGCGAACTCGAATCCGAGTCGATTTATATCCTTCGTGAGGTAGCCTCACAATTCGAGAATCCCGTCATGCTTTTTTCGGGCGGCAAGGATTCCATCGTCATGTTCCATTTGGCCCGAAAGGCCTTTTGGCCAGGCAAGGTGCCATTTCCTCTTTTACACGTGGACACAGGTCATAACTTCCCTGAGACTATCGCATTCAGGGATAAGCTTATGACCGAGACTGGCGCTGACCTTATTGTTGGAAGTGTTGAACAGAGCATCGCTGAAGGAAAAGCTGTTGAAGAAAAAGGCATAAACGCCAGCCGTAATGGGCTACAGACGGTAACTTTGCTCGAGTCTCTTGAGAAAGGAAAATACGATGCTGCTATGGGCGGTGGACGCAGAGATGAAGAAAAAGCCCGTTCAAAAGAACGCTTCTTCTCGCACCGTGATGAATTTGGACAGTGGGATCCTAAAAATCAGCGTCCAGAACTCTGGAATTTGTTCAATGGAAAAAAGAACATGGGAGAACACTTCCGTGTCTTCCCTATTTCTAATTGGACGGAAATGGACATCTGGCAGTACATCCTTTCAGAGAACATTGGCATTCCTAATCTCTATTTCTCACATAAGAGAAGGGTATTCGAAAGAGATGGCAGCCTGCTTGCCGAGTGCGATTTTATCCCAATGAAGGACTCCGAGAAGATAGAAGAACGCGTGGTTCGTTTCAGGACCATTGGTGATATGACGTGCACGGGTGCTGTAGAAAGCGATGCGGACACGCTCCAAAAAATTATTGACGAGGTATCCTCAACACGAACCACTGAGCGTGGATCTCGTTCAGACGATAAGAGAAGCGAAGCGGCCATGGAAGACCGCAAGAAACAAGGATATTTCTGATCAAAGAAGCAAAAGAGAATTATGACTGAAAATCAATCATACTTAGATATGGATTTGCTGAGGTTTACCACAGCAGGAAGTGTTGACGATGGAAAATCGACCCTTATTGGGCGAATGCTCTATGACAGTAAATCCATCTTCCAGGACCAGATGGAAGCTATAGAGAAAGCAAGCGCTAGGCTGGGCGGAGAAGGCGAAGAAGGTGTAAACCTTGCTTTACTTACTGATGGATTAAGAGCTGAGCGCGAGCAAGGAATTACTATTGATGTAGCGT
The DNA here is from genome assembly GCA_937875855.1 of uncultured Flavobacteriales bacterium. GTDB lineage: Bacteria > Bacteroidota > Bacteroidia > Flavobacteriales_D > JABDKJ01 > JABDLZ01. The sequence continues at coordinate 27,565 of CALFHF010000011.1, read as the reverse complement.
ATCGCTATTTCGCTACGCCTAAAAGGAAATTCATCATTGCTGACACTCCTGGGCACATTCAATACACCCGTAATATGGTAACAGGTGCCTCTACGGCCAATCTTGCTATCATCCTTGTCGATGCTAGAAACGGAATGATAGAGCAGACATGTCGTCACTCGTTTATTGCATCCCTATTGAAGATACCGCATATTATTTTCTGTATCAATAAGATGGATTTAGTCGATTATAGACAGGACGACTACGAAAAAATCAAGGGAACCATTGAAGCATTCTGCTCTAAACTAGACGTACAGGATATTCGTTTCATTCCTATCAGTGCTTTGAAGGGAGATAATGTGGTACATAAATCTGAACGCATGGATTGGTATCAAGGCGGAACACTTATGTACAATCTTGAGAACATCCATATTTCTGGCGACCATAACCAAGTGGACGTGCGCTTCCCCGTTCAATATGTTATTCGCCCACAAACCAAAGAATTTCCTGACTATAGAGGCTACGGAGGCCGTGTGGCAGGTGGTGTGCTTAAAAAAGGTGATGCAGTGATGGTGCTCCCAAGCGGACTTACAACTAAGATTGCTAAAATAGATACCATGGATGGCGAGGTAGAAGAAGCTTTCGCTCCCATGAGCTGCACTATACTCTTAGAGGATGACTTAGACATCAGCCGAGGAGACATGATTGTTCGTAGCAATAACAAACCTGAAGTTTCCCAAGACATTGATATGATGGTCTGCTGGATGGGCGATAGCCCGCTTAATCCAACAGGAAAATACACCATTCGTCACACGACTAAGGAGGCCCGTTGCGTGATTAAAGAAATCCTTTATAAGGTGAACGTAGACAACTTACACCGTATAGAAGATGACAAGGTGATTAGTGCCAATGACATTTGCCGAGTGAGCATACGTACTACTCAGCCCTTGTTATTCGATAAATATAATAGAAACAGGTCCACTGGCTCTGTCATCATCATCGATGAAGCCACCAATAATACAGTGGGTGCCGGAATGATTATTTAAAGAACTTGCGCTTGAGTTCGAAATTCTGCCCAAGATAGACTCTTCTTACTGTCTCATCGGCAGCTAGTTCTTCAGCCGTTCCGCTTTTCAAGATACTCCCTTCAAAGAGGAGGTAAGCCCTGTCTGTGATAGACAGGGTTTCTTGTACATTATGGTCAGTGATGAGAATACCTATGTTCCTTTCCTTAAGCTGAGATACAATGGACTGAATGTCCTCAACTGCTATTGGATCCACACCTGCGAAGGGCTCATCAAGGAGAATAAATTTAGGGTCCGTGGCAAGTGCTCTGGCTATCTCTGTCCTTCTGCGTTCTCCTCCTGAAAGAAAGTCTCCTCTATTTTTTCTTACATGTCCCAACCCGAATTCCTCTATTAGGCTTTCAGCTTTCTTACGCTGTTCAGCCTTAGATAATTTCGTCATCTCTAAGATGGCCAGGAGGTTGTCTTCAACAGATAACTTCCTGAATACAGACGCTTCTTGAGGAAGATATCCCACGCCCATCTGAGCTCTGCGATACATGGGCACCTCTGTGATGTCCTTATCATCCAAGAATATCTTTCCTTCATTGGGATTCACTAAACCTACAATCATATAAAATGACGTGGTCTTTCCCGCTCCATTGGGGCCCAGAAGCCCCACAATCTCGCCTTGAGCTACTTCCACTGAAACATCATTGACGACAGTTCTTTTTCCGTAGCGTTTCTTTATGTTCTCGGCTCTTAAGATCATGCGTTTTTCATTTTAGCATTTCTTTTCTTCTCTATCCTTCGGGCCATGAAGATGCTGAATTCATATAAGACCATTATAGGCAAGGTGACCAGAACCTGTGAAGCGATATCTGGTGGAGTGATAATCGCTGAAACTATCAGGACCACTACCAAAGCGTGCTTGCGATAAGTTTTGAGCATAGCTGCAGTGATTAGACCTAAGCGAGCAAGAATAATAACTACAACGGGTAATTGGAATAATACACCTGTAGCCAAAGTTAATGTCGTCACTGTAGAAACGTATGAGGAGATGTCAATGTTATTCTTCACTAAGGAGCTCACCTGATAGTTTCCCAGGAACTGAACTGAGAGCGGAACAATGATAAAATAACCGAACGCCACACCCAAGAAAAAGAGGACACTGACCCAAATAGTCATTCCATTGGCCTGCTTACGCTCTTCTTTTTTCAATCCTGGAGAGATGAAACCCCATACTTGATAGAAAACAAATGGGAAGGCTAAGATCAATCCAGCGATTAAGCTTGCCACAATATGCATAGTAATTTGGGTCACCATATTGATACTCTGAAGAGTCAATATCAAGTCTGTGAAGCAAAGCTTATCCTCAAAGCCAAGATGATAGGACATGGAACAGAACGCCCTGTACGTGAAGAAGTCCTCTCGCATCGGGGCGAATATAACCCCATCAAATAGCCATTCTTTAAAAAAGAAAACCACCACAGCACCTATCAAAATAGCGCTGAAAGCCTTGACTATCCTCCATCGAAGCTCTTCCAAGTGGTCCAAAAAAGACATTTCCTTATGTTCTGATCCTTCGATCTCTTTCATCAAACTGAAACTGGTTTGCTAGGGGCCAAAAGTAGCTATATGAGCCCACCCCTCGTTGAGGATCTGTTATACACTAGAGCTATGCCTTAAACAATAAAAATATGTGTCCTTCGTATCATATGATCGTTTATATTTAGTTACTCAAAAGAAGCCCGTAATTACTGGGCCTTTTTATCTGAATTAGATCATGTTAGAAAATCAAAGCCTAGTGGAGAAAGGCCTTAGCCCAAAAGTGGCACTTAAGAAATTCTTCGGATTCGATAATTTCAAAGGAGAACAAGAAGCGATTATACAGAATATACTGGATGGCAATGACACCTTTGTGATTATGCCTACCGGTGGAGGAAAATCACTGTGTTACCAGCTTCCAGCTTTAATGATGGAAGGAACCGCAATTGTTGTGTCACCGCTCATCGCTTTAATGAAGAATCAGGTAGACGCGATACGCGGCTTCTCTGCCGATGATGGCGTAGCTCACTTCTTGAATAGCTCATTGAACAAGAGTCAATTAGCGGCAGTAAAAGAGGATGTGCAATCAGGTATTACCAAGATGCTCTATGTCGCTCCAGAATCATTGACCAAGCAAGAGAACTTAGATTTCCTTCACTCCGTAAAGATTTCCTTCTTTGCTATTGATGAAGCCCATTGTATCTCTGAATGGGGACATGATTTCCGTCCTGAGTATCGCAGACTAAGGCCCATCATGAAAGATATCGCGAAGACTCCAGTCATTGCGCTTACTGCAACAGCTACTGAAAAAGTACAACAGGATATCCTAAAGAACTTAGGACGAGAGGATGCCCGACTATTCAAAGCTTCTTTTAATCGTGGTAACCTCTTCTATGAGGTAAGAGCCAAAGAAAACGTCTTTAGCGATATCATCAAATACGTGAGGTCCCAAGAGGGGAAATCAGGTATCATCTATTGCCTGAGTAGAAAGAAGGTTGAAGAACTTGCTGAAGCCCTTCGTGTAAATGGCATAAAGGCCCTCGCATATCATGCGGGGATGGAATCTGTCTCAAGAGCCAGGACCCAAGATCAGTTTTTGATGGAGGATGTGGACGTTATCGTAGCCACTATTGCATTCGGAATGGGTATTGACAAGCCCGATGTACGTTTTGTGATTCATCATGATATTCCTAAAAGCATTGAAAGCTATTACCAAGAAACTGGTCGCGGAGGTCGTGATGGTGGTGAAGGTCATTGCATCGCTTTCTATAGCTATAAAGACATTGAGAAATTGGAGAAATTCCTCCAAGGCAAGCACGTTGCCGAACAGGAAATAGGAAAGCAATTACTTCAAGATACTGTCTCTTTTGCTGAGACTGCAGTATGCCGCAGGAAATTCTTGCTCTATTACTTCGGGGAGAAATTTGATGAGGCAAATTGCAATAAGATGTGCGATAACTGCGCACATCCTAAAGAGAGTATTGACGTACAAGAAGAAGTAGTTCTCTTGTTCCAGACTGTACTTGCAGTCAAAGAAAAGCATCAAATGAAGCACGTGGTTAATGTCCTAACAGGCAAGCCTACTGCCGAAGTAAAGACTTACAATCATATTGATTTAGAGCAATATGGAGAGGGAAGCGATCGTGAACCTGCCTTCTGGAATTCTTTAATTAGACACTGCTTGGTTAAAGGAATGCTTCGCAAGGACATAGAAACTTATGGCCAGCTAAGCTTAACTCTTCTTGCTGAGGCGTATATCAAGTCCCCTAACCCATTCAAGCTCTTTCTAGAGCATAGCGGTGATGATATTGACGGCAGCACCATTCAAGTGGGCGGAAAAGGAAATGCAGGAGATCCGCTACTGATGCAAATGCTCTTGGACCTCAGAAAAAAGGTGGCCAAGAAACATTCACTTTCTCCTTACATCATTTTCCAAGAATCTTCTTTGGATGACATGTCTATCCGTTATCCCCTGAACATGGATGAAATGACCAACATAGCAGGTGTTGGAAGTGGAAAAGCACAGAAATATGGAAAAGAATTCATAGCCCTCATCGCTGATTATGTGGAGGAGCATGAAATAGACCGACCTATGGACTTAGTGGTGAAGACCGTGGCCAATAAATCGGCCAATAAGGTTCATATCATCACGAATATTGATAAAAGACTTCCGTTAGATGATATAGCCAGAGCCAAGGGAATGAATATGAGCGATATGATCCAAGAGTTGGAGGCTATCGTTTATTCAGGCACCAAGGTTAACATAGATTATCACTTGGATGACCTCTTGGATGAGGACAGTCAAGAAGAAATATTTGAATATTTCAAAGAAGCTGATGACGATAGTATTGATGGAGCTGAAAGTGAATTCGAAGGTGATTTCACTGAAGAAGAACTGAGACTGATGCGCATCAAGTTCTTGAGTGAAGTAGCTAATTGATTATTTCAAAAGATGCATTGCCAATGCACTCATAAGTCCAACCCCTGTTTCTAAGGCTTTCTCATCTATATCGAAGCTAGCCGTATGAACTGACTCGCTGTTTGTTCCGTCAGACGAAGACGTACCTAGTCGATAAAAACAGGCTGGAACTTCATGTGAGAAATAAGAGAAATCTTCGGCCGTCATGCGTAGAGGAAGGTCAAATACTTTTTCTTCACCTAGGAATTCCTTCGCTACGCGCTGAAGGTCTGCTGTAAGCGCCTGATCATTCTTCAAATGAGGATAGCCTGAAACTACTGCTACTTCACAATTTCCTCCCATGGCCTTGGCCGTTCCTTGAGCTATTTCTTTAATCAAGTCATGTGCTTTCTTTCGCCATTCTTCATCGAAAGTCCTGAATGTTCCTTCTAGGTTTACAAAATCAGGAATCACATTAGTAGCTCCATTTCCTTGAATTTTTCCAAAGGAAAGCACACAGGGCAGCGTAGCATCACTTCTTCTACTTACTATCTGCTGGAGGGCCACTAGGATATGGGCGCTGATAAGGACAGGATCTATGTTCCTGTGCGGCATGGCTCCATGTCCTCCTTTACCTATGACTTTTAAATAGAGTTCATCCGTGGAAGCCATATACATGCCTGGCCTAAACCCTACCTGACCTACTTCTAATTCAGGAAACACATGTTGAGCAAGAATACACTCTACATCAGGATATTTGAGTATTCCTTCCTTTATCATCATGCTCGCTCCGCCAGGCAGTTTCTCTTCTCCTGGTTGAAAGATGCATCGTAATTCTCCATTCCATTGATCCTTCAATGCATTCATGACTAACGCCACTCCCATGAGACAAGAGCTATGCACGTCATGGCCGCATGCATGCATAACTCCTTCATTCTGAGAACAATAAGGCTTATCGCTTTTCTCTTGAATAGGCAGCGCATCCATATCAGCTCGAAGCGCAACTATTCTCCCGGGTCCCTTACCATAAATACGTAGCATCATGCCTGTACCAGCAATTCCTGTAGTGAGTTCTAATCCTGCTTTTCCCAAGGACTCTCGAATGAATGCTGAGGTAGCATGTTCTTGAAATGAGAGTTCAGGATGACTATGAAGATGATGTCTGAAGGCTATGACCTGGTCTTTAACTTGATCAACTTGCTTTAGAATTCCATTTTGATGTTCAGTCATAGGTCAAGGTTCTAGCTGTTTCCAAGCTGAATACGTCATCTTGATGGCCACGAAAAACATGAATACTCCAAAGAGCAATTTCACTCTGACTGGATCTAATTTCAAAGACATCTTTGAACCAAGATAACCTCCTATTAAAAAGCCAGCCGCCAATATCATAGCAGCTTTCATATCTACTGCTCCTTCCTTGTAATAATTCCAAACTGCCAATGCTCCTATAGGCGGCAACATCATCGCTAAGCTTGTTCCTTGTGCTGCATGCTGACCCATTCCCATGAAGTAAACCATGGCAGGCACAATTATAATTCCTCCTCCTACTCCAATGAAACCTCCTAGCATTCCTGCGGCCAGTCCTACAAGGATTAAGATGAGAAGTGTGTTCATTTCCATAAGATCAGAAGTCTAGGTTCAATGAAAGATAAAATTCATAGGGCAATACTCGTCCATCTATGACGCCCCAAGCCCAATCAGCTCTTACGAAGTAACCCAATAATTTGGACCTCATTCCGAATCCATATCCTTCGATTACTGGATTCTCTTGATTCTGAAGCACTATGCTGATGGGATTGCCGTCTATTTCTATTTGATTGAACGTATTCTCATCAGAATAAGGATGAGGACCAGTCCAAGCGGATCCTACATCAGCAAAACCAACAACTTGGAAATGTTGAACAAAATCACTTTGGATGGGCTTATTCAATAGATACCTAAAGACTGGGAATCGCAGTTCAGCACTCGCCACTGCTGCGCTCGTTCCATTACGTGCATTACGGTAAAAACCACGCATTGGACTAATCAAGGCTTGATAACGATAATTCTGGTCATAGTCTATGGCCACTGAGTTGTCATAGCTCGGTCTTGGCAGTATCCAGTTATCCACTCCACCAAGGAAGTTCAACAATTTATTCTGCCCGAACGAGGTGTTTCCTGCGATTCGGAAAGCCATGATGATATCTCTATGAATCTTTTGATAATGCCTAAAATCAGCACCGAAGACCATGAAATCAGGAAAGGATTTATCTATCTCTACATATTCACGATAGTATTCTCCCCAGATTTTAAACCTCGATCCATTATAGAGATTCAATCCTTTAGAAAGCGTGTTGTCAAAGACCAATTCCAACTTAGCTCCTGCCGTATAATTGTTCAAGTTAGGAAAGTCTAATGATATATCGTTGTCTCCCAGAATTACAATACGCTCATGATTCGCAGCGAGGTCTGCCTTGATGGCAAGGACTTCATTAATAGGATAGCTGGTTTTGTACCTAAGCACATGCTGATTCGTTCTAATCAAGAAACCGAAGTTCGCATCCTGTAGATTATTCGTCTGACGAGTGAAAATGACGCTCTTGTCTAATCTCTTGGTTAGATTATCATAGCGAATTCCATATCCTATATTACTGATGCCGCCAGCGATTAATAAGGAAGCCGTTATTCTTCTGTCTTCAAATAGATCACTCATCCCCCATTGAAGGGCCGGTGAAAGACCTGGACTCAAAACCTCAGCTCCATAGGCTGACTGATAGAATTCCTGATTGAAGCTATTCGTGAATTGAGTCTGAACTTGATCTGTTGCGAAATTCAGTTTATAATTCCTTGGCTTAGGAAGCGTAGTGTTAAGCACTGAAGAAGTTCCACTCTGAATGGCCAGAATCTCTGTAAGGTTATCTATAATCAGAGGCTTATTAGAAGGTTCCGGATCTCTTTCTTTCTCGGGTTTAGGCTTGGCTCCAGAGAAATCAAAATCTCTAATATTTACCTCAGGTGGTAAGAGTTCTGACCTGACCAAGATAGGTAGTGGAGGAAGAGCATCTTGAGAGAACTCTGTCTGCTCCTGAATCAAGGATGGAATGGCCGTAGAACTTCCATTGGAATATAGACCGTCAAACTCTACCATGAATCTATATCGCCCTTTCTCGAACGTCAGATAACTGAAGTAATCATCTTGTGCATTTACGTCATATTCTAATGGACTCACTTTCGTATGACTGAGTCGCTGCGTCTCTGTGAAATACCTGTAATGAACAGTAGTATCGATGCGGCTAATTACGCTATCATATCTGGCTACATACCTATCATACACCCCTTCTTTAGCTGCCAGATAGGTGTATTTCCCTTGATTATATGCGAAAGGTGTTCGTTCATCAATATTCTTGGTATTAGTGATCCTTTCCAAGACTGATCTATTCGCAAGATCCATCACGAAGACATCCCTGTTTTTATTCCTATCAAGGCGATTTGATGCTACGTATAAGCTGTCTGATTTTCTATCTGACACGAATATGACCGCCTTGGAATCTTTCGCGAATCTGGGCTCAAGGTCATCGAAACTATCGTTGGTCAATTGCTCTTGTCTGTTTCCAATCAAGTAATAGAGATACAGATCTGTGCGGCCTTGAGTAACTCCTGAAAACACCATCTGTCGACCATTGGGCGAATAATCAAAGGATAAAACCTTGTCAAGACCGTAAATCTCTCTTGGGAAATTCTTCTTCTTTTCCAGAGAATAAATATTCAAGAAAAGGGCTCCTCTTTTCTCTGTGATGAAAGCCACTTCGTCTCCACTAGGTGACCATTCTATAACGGGATAAGAATCGTCAGCAAGTCGGTCGAGTTTATGCTCGGCTTTGAAAATCTTCCTAGCCCTTACCATCTTAGGCTTGTAGGGGTTGAACATTTTAGGAATGTATTTCTCATCCTTGAGCTTTTTCACCTTCTCCTTGGCCTCAAACTCTTTTTGCTTCTGCTCGTATTTCTTCCTCCTCACGGCTTCTTCCAATCTATGTTCTTCCACATTGAAAAGATGAATTCTATATTGGCCCAATTCATTGGAAACAAAGACTGCCTTTTTCCCGTCAGGGCTTAGCTCGAACTGAGAATAGGAACGTGTCTTTTTCGTCTTGATATACAGTTCTTCCATAGACTCAGAATCCTTTCCTACATCCTGTTGAGCAAAGAAATTCTGATAATAGAATTGATGCTCCTTCATCAGCTCATCCATGGAAATACCTAAGACGAAAATGAATCCACTCTCAACATTTCTGCTGACCATAGTCATATAGAGTACATTGGGGATAACGCTCGCTCCATAGACTTCACCTATATATCTCCACACGCTGTATCCCGCCTGTTTGCTTTCGTCTCTGGTCAGTCTGTTAAACTTCTTATACCTCCCGCTCAATATGCCATCTCGCACACGGTCTCTTAATTCAGGGGTCCAGTCTTCAACCATGTAGGAAACTAAGCCCTCCATGTACCACTCAGGCAGATTAAGCAGAGCAGAGTTCTTCACTACATCCTTCCAGTCACCTCCATAGAGCATGTCTTGGATCAATACCCTACAAATTCCCTCTCTAATCTGTCGTTCTAGTGCATCATGATCTCCTTCATAGAAGAGGAATACTTTAGTGCCAACAATCTTTGCTGTACCCCCTATTTCAGCGTTTCCCTCAGCTGTGAGTAGCCCTAAGTTAGATTGCTTGAAATCACTCTGAGAATTATAGACAATGAACTCTATGCTCTCCTGCATGACATGGTCAAGCTTGTTCTCCATGTCCCTAATGTGCATAGGAGCGACCTCAGAGACGTATGAGGCCAAGTCATTCCCTCCTTCATAGAAATAGGTGTCGAACTTCTCGAAACGATAATATTGCCAGAAGAATTCCTGGTATTGCACCCTATTCTTTCCAAATGTCAGGTTACTTCCATTATAGAACTGCGCTCCTGCTGACTGCAAGGTGAACAGACTGAGGAGGAGAAGAAGGTATTTCTTTAGAACTGTGTACAACACATTGATTATAGACCCGTAAAGATAGTAACGTCAGCCAGTGCTTCTATAGTTTTGTAGCGTCAATATTTTTCACATTATGAAAATCACCCTTTTCACATTTAATCCATTTGCAGAGAACACTTACCTGCTTGAAGGAGATAACAAGGAATGCATCATTGTGGATCCAGGTATGGTGAATGGCAAAGAAGAACAGGAATTGTTCGACCATATCGAGCAAAAAGGATTAACCCCAATTCGCCTCGTTAACACCCACTGTCACATAGACCATGTGCTTGGTTTTCATGCTGTATACAAGAAGTATGGGCTAGAACCCGAATTCACGAAGGAAGAACAAATGGTCTTCGAGGCGTGTCCGAGGGTGGCTGAGATGTATGGCATCTCTTACTTGCATTACACAGGAAAAACAAAGGTTTTGGACCCTAAAATTCGATTGGAACTAGGAAAAGAAGAGCTAGAAATACGCTTTGTTCCGGGGCATGCTCCGGGGCATATTGTCATGGTAGACCATACCGCTGGAAATGTGATAGCAGGTGATACTTTGTTCAATGGAAGTGTGGGCAGAACAGATCTTCCTGGAGCTGTTCATGACCTGCTTATGAAGAAAATCAAGTCAGAATTATATACCCTTCCAGGTAATTTCAAGGTCTGGCCAGGACATGGTCCTGAGACGACTATAGAAAAAGAAAAGAAGACGAACCCCTTCGTGAGGGCTTAAGGTCACCATGGTTGACGTCCTGATGTGTTTTTGGTCGAAGAGAATCTGGCTCCTGTCTGACCAGGACCTCCGCCACCAGGACAAGTCCTATCAGCAGTAGGTTGTAGCCAAATTAATCTTAACCCCACCGTTAGAAGACGATATTCCGAGTTGAAAATAGGCTCTCTAGAAGCAAATCCATCTCTCTCAAAATTCAACAGCGGTGAATACGCATAGAGGTCCATGAATTTTCCTGGGCCTACTTTCCAACCGAGACCGATTAAGTAGTTGAGCCCTGCCGTAGTCGAGCTCATATCGCTTTTCTTGTCAATGTCTATATGATTGAGCTCATAATGCTCTTTTAGCTTGATAGTCAATCGGGCGTCAATTCCAGGTCCAGTATGAATGAATGCGCTCTTACCTATTGGAATGGCAAAATGAAAGTTCATGCGAAATGCTGTACGATGATGCACGAAGGTTCCAGTGCTGTTCAATTCTCTTGGATATGAAAGGTCAGAACCATCTAATCTATAAGCATTAGCGGTTTCTTCTCCCTTTACTTTTCGATATGAAAAGCCAAAATCAATTAACCTTATGGGGCCATATCTCATTACAGAAAATCCTCCCACTTCCACAAATGGAGCGGCCTTTCCATGACCTTCTACGATGACATTATAGGATGTCGTAGAGGTGATAGGTTGTATGTATACGCGCGGGTCGTCAGCTATTGCTTTCACAATGCCAGCACCTGCGAACAGACCATAGGCCTTGAAGTCATTACCTGACTTGAAAAGCTTATAACTCGCTCTAGCTTGCCCATTCATTGCCAAAATGGCTAAGATGAATGCAGTACATATCACTAATTTTCTACACATGAATATCGTTCATTTTTCAGTCTGTTTTACGATATTCTTGCGTGAAGGTTTCAATTTGAACTTTTCAATGTAAAACAGAGAAAGTCTTTTCCCAGAGCCTCAGGATCATGGAAAACCTTTGAAAAATCGCAGTTAAGTCCTTGCCTGACCGTTATATCTTCACGCCCATGAAAGCTTACCATGATTTGTTGCGACATATCCTAGAAAAAGGAATTAAAAAAGAAGATCGCACAGGAACAGGAACTATCTCTTGTTTTGGCTATCAAATGAGATTTGACTTGGAAGATGGATTCCCTTTAGTCACCACTAAGAAATTACACCTGCGATCCATCATCCACGAATTGCTCTGGTTCTTGAAAGGCGAGACTAATATTGCTTACCTCAAAGAAAATGGCGTTCGTATCTGGGATGAATGGGCTGATGAAAAAGGTGATTTAGGTCCTGTCTATGGGCATCAGTGGAGAAACTGGAACAGCGAAGGAATAGATCAGATTCAAGACGTAATCACGACCTTGAAAACGAATCCAGATTCACGTAGAATGATTGTGAGTGCGTGGAACCCTTCTGTTCTTCCTCAAGGTGGAAAAACATTTTCAGAGAATGTGGCCGATGGGAAAGCTGCATTGCCTCCCTGTCATTCTTTCTTTCAGTTTTATGTGAATGATGGCAAGCTTAGCTGTCAACTCTATCAGCGCAGTGCCGATACTTTTCTAGGTGTTCCTTTCAATATTGCTTCATATGCGCTCCTCACCTTGATGGTAGCTCAAGTATGTGACTTAGAGCCTGGTGATTTCGTTCACAGTTTCGGGGATGTGCATCTCTACACTAATCACCTTGAACAAACGGAGATTCAACTGCAGCGTGATCCTCGTCCGCTTCCTACCATGAAACTGAACCCCGCAGTAAAGGACATTTTTTCCTTCACATATGAGGATTTTGAATTACTGAACTACGACCCGCATCCGCACATCAAAGCAGCGGTATCAATCTAAGCCCATGGAGTGTATCATTATCGCAGCGGTGGCGCTGAACAGGGTCATAGGCAAGGAGAATGACTTAGCGTGGCATCTTCCTGCTGACATGAAGTATTTCAAGGATACGACAAAGGGATTTCCAGTGATTATGGGTAGAAGGAATTATGAGTCCATTCCTGAGAAATATCGCCCCTTGCCTGGCAGAAAGAACATTGTATTGAGTCATCAAAAAGACTATCCTGTAGCTGAGGGAGTGGCGCTCTGTCAAGAACTAAAGAATTCTATCTCGCTCGCTGAAGAGTCTGGAGCTGACAAGGTTTTCATTATTGGTGGCGGCCAGATTTATAAGGCTGCATTGAAGGCAGGAGTAGTAGATCGCATGCTTATAACTTGGGTAGAAGCCGAGGTAGAAGGCGATGCTCATTTTCCTTTTTTCGAAGAAGAAGATTGGACCTTGCATTCCCTAATGCATCATCCTGCTGATAAGGATCATGCCTTTCCTATGCGTTTCGTAGAGTACGTTAAGGATAACTAATCAATCGTCCTTCTCTGCTTCAAGTTTGAAAAGGAAATACCATATCCCGTATATAAAGGCAATGCCTATAATCACTGGAAATATGAGGCCATAATAGTTGAAGTCCTTCTTCTCTTCTTCCGTCAAATAGTTCGATCCAAAAATGGGGAAAAGCACCATAAGCACTCCCATTCCAATGAACAGGTATTTATAAATTCTATCTACGGCCATAGCAGCTTGAAAGACCTTGCTGTCCACGAATGAACTGAAGCTCTGCTGCGAATAAGCTTCGGCTCTAGCTCTGGCTTCGGCTCTGCCGCTGCGCACCCATTCTTCATACATCGCTTTCCTGCGCTCATCATCACGCTCTCGACTCGTCAGCGGTGTTGATTTAGTTCTACGAGATGGGTCGCTTAGATATTCGTATGCTTCATTGATTAGAATGAATCCCTCAAGCGCTCTGGGATTTTCATTCTTATCAGGGTGATAGCGCATGGCCAGCTTTCGGTAGGCCTTCTTGATCTCCCCAGAATCAGCTCCTGGCTCTAGTCCTAATATCTTGTAGTAGTTAGCGATGACTCAGTTAAGCTTCATGAATGTGCTAGAGAATACTGCTACGCCTTGTTCAATGACGACTATCAAGTATACTCCATTGACCATGCCTTTGAGCGAAATCTCCGTATACGAAGAGTTCATAACTGATCCAATCTTAAATAGCTTTCCTTCAAGGCAATGAATCTCATATTTACGCGCAGCAAATCCAGCTTTTCTAGGAAGTAAACGCATAGATTCGTTGAACGGCTCTTGAAATAAGATGTAGTCTTTCTTTTGGAAATCATGAACGAAAACGTCTACTCCTTCCGTTGCGCCAGTGTCTCCGAGGACAAGTCTATACTGATTCTCTGAGCCTAGCACTGGCTGAGTGTCCAAGAATGTATAACTGACAGGCTCAGTGACATTTCCGCAGACCCCTTCAATATTTCCTATTTGAACATAAACAAGATCACTTTCAGTCCTTCGCTCTATTTGAGTGCCTTGACAAATGGATCCTTCCTTCAATGTCCATTGAACGAATACACCACCTGCAACTTGTTCTACATGGAACGCATCAATATAGGGATGCTGAGCCCAGGCAAAACTTGAGATTAGAAAGGAAATCAGGAAGAACTTGATTCGCATCTTGTTCATTTGTACATAAAGATACGCAGTTGATCGTTAGTCTATTCATCTATGGCTAAGGCTCCCCAGAGGGATTCCTTAGGCGGTGGGGCGGTGATATTGAGCTCTACCTTTTTCACAGGATGAATAAACTTGACGTTTCTTCCATGTAAATGAATGGACCCATCTCTGTTAGAGCGATCGGCACCATACTTTAAATCACCTTTTATGGGACTACCTATTGCCGATAATTGAGCTCTAATCTGATGATGACGACCGGTCTTGAGGTTTACCTCAAGCAACCAATACTTGTCAGTGAACCCTGCCAACCTATAGTCCAATTCAGCCCTTTTTCCATCTTTTCCGCCTTCTTTGCAGACATAGGATTTATTCTGCTTTTCATTCTTACGCAAGTGATGAATCAGTGTCCCGTCCTCCATCTCCGGTCTGTTTTTTACTACCGCCCAATAGGTCTTACGAACATCACCATCTCTGAATAATTCATTCATGCGGGTTAAGGCCTTACTGGTCTTCGCAAAAACTACGACTCCACTCACGGGACGATCTAGCCTATGAACCAATCCGACATAGACATCACCAGGTTTGTCGTATTTCACCTTGATATAATCCTTGAGCAAATCAAGAAGGCTCTTGTCTTCACTGCGATCTCCTTGAACGATATCTCCAGGTCGCTTATTGACAGCGATTAAGTGATTGTCCTCATAAAGGATTTCGAGATTTTTATAGGATTCAGTTCTATTCACGGTGCTTCAGGTAAGGGCATCCAATGAGTTACATCGGCCATATAATGATTACTAAGTCCCTCTCCTGCCCAGAAATGGGGACCATGTTTTTCTCTTTTATCATCTCCTTCACCGAAGAAATCAGCTACGAATCGCAGGATGACCAAAGGTTCAGGACGTATTTCGTTAGTCTTTCCTATGTACTGTATATTACCAGGTAGATAGCACAGCACTTTAGACAAGTGATCTGGAAGTCTTTCTTGAACAGAGATCCAATCCATCAATACTGTTCTTTATCATTGGGGAAATCTTTGCTTCGCACGTCTTTCACATAGCTCTCCACCGCGCCTTTCATCTCATCATAGAGATTTGCATATCTGCGTAAAAATCTTGGGTGAAATTCATGGGTGATTCCAAGCATATCATGAACGACCAATACTTGACCATCTACGCCATTCCCTGCGCCTATTCCAATCACGGGAATCCTAACTTCAGAAGACACGATTGCGGCCAATTTCGCAGGAATTTTCTCCAATACTATGGCAAAACACCCTGCTTCTTCGAGCAAGTGAGCATCTTCCAATAAGCGCTCAGCTTCTTCTTCCTCCTTAGCTCTTACCGTATAAGTTCCAAACTTATATATGGACTGAGGAGTGAGACCAAGATGACCCATGACAGGAATACCAGCACTCAATATCCTGCTCACTGAATCTATCACCTCTCTTCCGCCCTCGAGCTTGACAGCATGGCCTCCTGATTCCTTCATGATTCGAATCGAATTGTGCAAGGCCCCTTTAGAATCTCCTTGATAGCTTCCAAAGGGAAGGTCTACCACGACCAAGGCTCTGTGACAAGCTCTCACGACTGATGATGCATGATAGATCATCTGATCTAGTGTGATGGGTAAGGTGGTCTCATGACCAGCCATGACATTAGAGGCCGAATCCCCTACCAAGATTACATCTACACCGCCTTCATCAACGATTCGGGCCATGGAATAGTCATATGCAGTGAGCATGGAGATTTTCTCTCCTGCTTTCTTCATATCGACTAATGTGCGGGTGGTGATCCGCTTTGCTTTAGCGTGAATTGACATCCTAATTTATATTGGAATGAGGCCGCAAAGGTACACGGAAAGGTCGATTCCAAGTGGGAGGGAATGTGATGAACGGCTCATTACGTTAATCAGCATCCTGTTCTGGTCAAGACAAGAAGGTATATTTGCCGCTCAGACAAACAGACTATGCATTATTTGAACGTTCGAATTCTACTTATTTGCCTCATCAGCGCAGTGACTTTTCAGTCTTGCGAGACTGAGATTGACATTACTGCTCCCTACAAGCAGATTCCTGTAATCTACGGCTTATTGGACTTAACGGCTGATACTCAATTCGTCATGATTAATAGGACCTATTTAGGAAGTGGTAATGCGCTTGACTATGCGACTGTAGAAGATTCTATGTTATTTATAAATGTAGATGCCCGTTTGTATTACGGTAGTGCAGAGACTGACTATGTGCAACTGGATAGCATTCGTGTTACAGAAAAGGACCTTGACGGTATTTTCTATGCTCCTTCTCAACGGGTATACTTTGTTCCAACAGCTAATTTCCCTTCCAATATCTGGAATTCTACGACTGAGTTTCGCTTAGTGATTACTGCTGATGGACAAGAAATCAATGCCAAAACGAAACTTGTGGATGTCTCTGATCAACACTTAAATGATTTACGTCCTTTCTTCAATCCATCTCAAGCAGTTTCATTTGCCCTTCTTTCCCAAGGTCAAATAGGATATGTGAGCAGCTTCAAGTTCGAATGGAGGGCTTTCGAGAATGCTATCAAACATCAATCGTATATTCTATTCGATTACTCTGAAGTTCGCTCTGACGGAAGCAGGGTAAATAAGACCTTGCGCATTCCATATGCCGTGTCTGATGCTCCCTCTGGCAATCATATCTTTAATTCCTTCTCTAAATCTGGAGATTTCTTTTACCGATATATTGAGGCTCATATAGTCGCTGATGCTGAAGTGCTGAAAAGAGAATTTGGAGGATTGCACTTCGTGATAGATGCTGCCGGAACTGACTTCTCTACTTATCTTAATGTAGGAAGCCCAGTTTCTTCAGTTGGTCAAGAAAGACCTCGTTATTCAAATGTCAACAATGGAGAAGGGATAGGAGTTTTTTCTTCACGCGGACATTTTTCTTACGATAAGTTCCTGAAAATCAGCGGCACTACCCCGCCTACCATCACAGAATTGGCCACAGGTCAATACACATCCCAATTTTGCTTCTGCGATCCTGAACCAGGATCCACCTTCGACTGCAACACTATCATCTGCCAATAATATCCTGTCCATAAGAAATTATGTCTTTTTGGCATGAATTGACAGTCTTTTGACAGTCCTTTCGCCCTATATACGCATGGCATGATGCTTGAAAAGGACTTTACCGTAACAAGAGGTCGAGGACCGAAAGCATTTAATAACATGAGTAAGATAATAGGTATAGATTTAGGAACTACAAATTCATGCGTCTCCGTAATGGAGGGCAATGAGCCTGTAGTCATCACCAACAGCGAAGGAAAGCGCACCACCCCGTCCATCGTAGCATTTATAGAAGGCGGAGAACGTAAAGTAGGCGATCCTGCAAAGCGTCAAGCGATTACAAATCCTGAGAAGACCGTTTCTTCAATCAAGCGTTTCATGGGAAATAGTTTTGATGAGGTAACCAACGAAATTGCCCGTATGCCCTATAAAGTGGTCAAAGGTGACAACAACACTCCTCGTGTAAAGATTGATGACAGACTTTATAGCCCACAAGAAATCTCAGCTATGATTCTTCAGAAAATGAAGAAGACCGCTGAAGATTATCTAGGGACTACGGTCACTGATGCTGTCATAACGGTTCCAGCTTATTTCAATGACTCTCAGCGCCAAGCAACGAAAGAAGCTGGTGAGATTGCTGGTCTTGTTGTGAAGAGAATCATCAATGAGCCTACTGCTGCTGCATTGGCTTATGGACTAGACAAGAAATCTATAGATATGAAAGTGGTGGTATTCGACCTAGGAGGTGGAACCCATGACGTTTCTATCCTTGAATTAGGAGATGGCGTATTTGAAGTTCTTTCTACTGATGGTGATACGCACCTAGGTGGAGACGATTTCGATGAGAAGATCATCAGCTGGTTAGCTGATGAATTTAAGAGCGATGAGGGTATTGACCTTCGTAAGGATCCTATGGCCCTTCAGCGTTTGAAAGAAGCTTCTGAGAAAGCAAAAATTGAATTGTCATCTACTACAAGCACTGAGATTAATCTTCCTTACATCATGCCAGTTGATGGTGTGCCTAAGCACTTAGTAAAGAGCCTGAGCCGTGCGAAGTTCGATCAACTTACTGATGACCTAGTGAAGCGCAGCATTAAGCCAGCGCAAGATGCTATGAAAGCTGCAGGATTGACTAATGGAGATATAGATGAAGTCATCTTAGTAGGTGGTTCTACGCGTATCCCAGCAGTTCAAGATGCTGTTAAAGCGTTCTTTGGTAAAGAGCCTTCTAAAGGTGTGAATCCTGATGAAGTAGTTTCTCTAGGAGCTGCAATTCAAGGGGGTGTATTGACCGGTGAAGTGAAGGATGTCCTTCTATTGGACGTAACTCCGCTTTCTCTTGGTATCGAAACAATGGGTGGAGTATTCACTAAGTTGATTGATGCAAATACAACTATCCCAACGAATAAGTCAGAGACATTCTCTACGGCTAGTGACAATCAGCCTTCAGTTCAGATTCACGCACTTCAAGGAGAGCGTCCAATGGCTAAGGATAACCGTAGTATAGGACAGTTCAACCTAGATAACATCCCACCAGCACCGCGTGGAGTGCCCCAGATTGAAGTAAGCTTCGATATAGATGCGAACGGAATTATCAAGGTAAACGCCAAAGACAAGGCTACTGGAAAAGAGCAGAGCATTCGTATCGAAGCAAGTTCAGGATTGAGTGAGGCCGAGATTCAGAAAATGAAGCAAGAAGCTGAGGCTAATGCTGAAGCTGATAAAGCTGCACGTGAAACAGTAGATAAGATCAATGCTGCCGACAACCTTATTTTCCAAACGGAAAAGCAATTGAAAGAATTCGGAGATAAGATTCCTGCTGATAAGAAGCAGCCTATCGAAGATGCTTTGGCAGAACTGAAGAAAGCGCATGAAAGTGCTGACATCAAAGCGATAGACACAGCTATGGAAAAGCTGAACACAGTATTCCAGGCTGCATCACAAGAGATGTATAACGCCCAAGATGCTGCAGGAAATGCAAATGCGGGTTCTTCAACCGCTGATAGCGAAGTAACAGATGTGGACTTCGAAGAAGTGAAAGAAGAGAAGTAATAATTTGCTTGAAGGCAAATGACAAAAGTTAATTAACCCCTGTTCCCTTTATTCGGAGCGGGGGTTTTTCTTTACCCATTGCCATGAAGTCTCTCGAGGACATATTGCTCTTCCCGTTCTTCAAAGCTGGGTTCTTTTAGAACGACTTCTTCTTTCTTAAGGTCTTGGAAATACGCAAGCTTATGACTCAGGGCTTCTTTAATTCTGATCATATCATACTCGCTACGTTTGAGTTTATCGATCTCAGAGTTCATTTTAGCCATGCGCACCTGACCTATAGAATACCTGAAAATGAAGCCAAGAAAAAATGCAACAGAGAGCATAATCAGAATCTCCAGGCTAGCATCTTCCCCAGCGTACGTTGTTGTTAGGTGTTCAATCATCTGCTCTTGTTCAGCTCTTCAGGAGCCTAGCTCTATTTCAACTCTCCTATTCTTCTCTTCACTGTGCGAACTTTCATTATTCATGAACGGCTCCGTTTCTCCTTTAGAAAAAATGAGAATCTGTTCTTCCTTGAGGCCCTGGGCCATCAGTTCACTCGCGACAGATTTCGCTCTTTTCAATCCTAGTTCGTAGTTATACTTCACAGATCCTTTTACGTCTGTGTGGCCTATTAACTTTACTTTTTCATTAGATATTATCGCCTTATTACTTAGGCTTTTCAGGTAGCTCTTGACTTGAGGTGCAAAGGAGGAATCAGATGATTTATAAGGAAAGAAAAGTACCGCTCCATGAGAATTGAAGCTGATATATGTGTTAAGAGTTTCCTGCTCAGTAGAGCTCTTTTTCTCTTCATTCAACTTATTGTCTTTTCTATCTTGGACAAGGACAACTTGAGCAGTATCTAAATAAAATCCTTTTACCTCACTGGTATACCATCTCCAGCAAATCTGTCCCCAAATAACGAAGACCAATAAGACTAACCATGCTCGTGTATTCATGTTCTTCCCATTGGATTGACACACCTCTACTTTTCACCTCACTTATATAAATGTAGGTGATAGCTTGATTATCAATTGGTTATAAATTATCTTTTATCCCCATAGTGCTGTTGATTCAGGTCAGGTGAAAAATTAATCCAACTTAGGTATTAATCCCATACCCTGCTCTGCCCATGGGATTTAGACCTATCTAAACTTTCAGGCCATCAAATAAACGGAGCCTTGCACAAGCGTAATTGACAATTTTAGTGTCCTTTGTTCACCAGACACTATGGATCAAGATAGAACGTATAGAAAAACCTCTCGCTGGGTACTCTTTTTCCTGACCTTGATCACAGCCTTCATGGCGTTTCAAGTCAGTAAGATTGGCTTCGATTATGACTTCGAACGTTTTTTTCCTGAGGGTGACCCTGAGACTGAATTCTTTTTCCAACACAGACAGAAATACAGCACAGAGAATGACTTTGTTCTTTTTTCCTTAGAGAATGACAAAGGAATTTTCGATGAAGTCTTTTTAAAGGAGGCCAGAAGATTCCAAGATTCTCTGGAGACACTTCCGCATGTAAAAAGTGTTCAGAGTCTTCTTGACTTGAGCGACCCCATCAAGGAACCTCTTTTTGGAGCTTTCTTCGAACGCCCATATCTGCGATGGGAAGAGCCTGAGTTTTATGCTATAGATTCTGCGCGAATTTTCAACTCCCCTGACCTCGTGAATACGTTTATCACAGCTGATGGAAGGGCGCTTGCCATGATACTTGATCATGCACCGTATCTCAGCAAGGTGAAATGTGATGAACTGGCCAATAGTGTCAATCGCGTAGTGCCTCATTTTCATTTTGATGCGCTTTACAAATCTGGGAGATCTATAGGGCAAGGATATTTCGTGGCTCGCATGCAGAAAGAACTGTTGCTCTTTGTAAGCGCTTCGGTCCTTCTTATTGTCCTCTTCCTCCTCATTGCATTTCGATCAGCTTGGGGCGTGGTAGTTCCATTGATTGTCGTCTTTATGTCAATCATTTGGCTCTTGGGAGTGATGCGTATCACGGGCAAGGAAATAGACCTTCTCTTGACCATTCTCCCAACGATTCTCTTTGTTGTGGGCATGAGTGATGTGGTGCACATTCTCTCAAAATACTTCGATGAACTGAGGAAGGGAAAGGAGAAAATGGCCGCCATCAAAGTATCAGTGAAGGAAGTAGGATTGGCCACCTTCTTGACATCGATTACTACCGCTGTTGGCTTCTTGACACTCATGAGTTCCAGCATCATACCGATCAGGGAATTCGGGATATATAGTGCTGTAGGAGTTCTCATCGCTTACATTCTAGCCTTCACATTACTTCCCGCTACCATGACCCTGACCCCCGCACCGAAGTTGCGCATCGGGGCCAGTGGTAAAGACTTTTGGTCTGATCGTCTTCATCTTTTTTACCTCTGGATTATCAAAAATAGAAGAGGAATAGGCTGGGCATCCGTGCTCTTAGGGGTGGTCTGTATCATAGGAATTAGCCTTATTCAAGTGAATAATTTTCTGCTTGAGGATCTGCGAAAAGACAATCCATTCCGCATTGAATTTGACTATTTCGAAAAGGAATACGCTGGTGTGCGTCCCTTCGAATTGTCTGTAGACCTTAAGGATAGCAGCTCAAGCATCTTTGAACCAGAAGTACTTCGCAAGTTGGATAAATTAGATGGATTCTTGCATGAGGAATACGGAGCCGGTTTCATTATCTCTCCCCTGAACTTTGTAAAGAGTCTGAATAAGGCCTCCCATAACGGAAATCCTGAGTATTACGTCTTGCCTGAAAGCAATCGTGAGATTAGGAAATTGACCAAAGACTTAGAGCGAGGTAAACGCATGAGTGCGCTGAGTTCGTTCATGACGCCTGAATTGAATGAGTGCCGTTTTGCAGGAAAAATAGGGGACTGGGGCAAGCAAGAAATAGAAAAGAAGAACCTCGCTCTGGCCGCATTTTGGGATCAAGAAATGGGGCACGAAACGATGAGTTTTCATCTCACTGGTACAGCTACTCTTATTGACTTGAACAATGAATATCTGAGTACTACAATGATCTATGGCCTCCTGATTGCCTTTCTTATTGTCGCCCTAATTGTGGGGGTCATGTATAAGGATTGGAAGATGATTATCATCGCCTTGATTCCTAATCTTCTTCCGCTCATGATGATTGCTGCATTAATGGGATACACAGGCATTAATCTAAAGGTAAGCACGAGTATAATCTTCACTATTGCCTTCGGGATCGCTGTAGATGATACCATTCATTTTGTAGGCAGATTACGCCTTGAATTATCCAAAGGGAGATCAAGACAGTATGCCTTGAAACGAAGTTTTATAGGCACAGGAAAAGCAATTATCATCACTTCACTTATTTTAATTGCAGGATTTCTTACCTTAATCATGAGCACCTTCAAAGGAACTTTCTATACAGGCGCTTTATTGAGCTTAACATTGCTCTTCGCTGTGATTGTTGATTTGCTGCTTTTGCCCGTTCTCTTCTGGGCCTTCTATGGAAAGGAAGAGAAGTCCCAAACTACTCGATTATAAAGGTTCTGATGCTTCGCCTTGGCATGTCATAGCAGATAGGACAGCTTTTTATAGACAAGATATACTGACCTTTAGTAAGGCTGCTTAAATCGATTGATACCTCATTGGAATGCGCTTCGAAGGTTTTCATATACAGCGTTTTCCCTCGTAAATCACGTATCTCTATTTCAAGCGGAACAGCAGACGGATAGCCTGTTATGCGCACTTGATTATGCGCTGGATTCGGAGAAAGAGTGAATTCAAATTCATTTTCTTCTATCAATGATGTAGCATATTGAGCTTCTATGAAATCAATGCATTCCATCATTTCGTCAATGAAAGTGGGGAATGCCATGGTATGTCCCACTCCAGGAATTTCATTGAAAAACGTAGTCCACCCGTTTCCTGTTGCATTGAAATGCAAGGTATATGAAACCGTATAAAATGTATTGCTATCCTCTTGCCCAATGCAAGTGCAGATGGGAGTTCCGGGGTTCATATCATAGTTAGGAACGTTCTGAGAATCTATACCGGCAGCGAATGGAATAATCCCTCGAAGCCCAGGATAAATAGGTCCTGCATCAGTGTCCATACCTACAATTACCGCGTGCCTTCCTCCGAAAGAAAGTCCTGTGACATAAATCATGTTCATGTCAATATTGTACATATTCGCTGTGGTATCCAATGCATATTGGAAAAGCTGCTTGACCAACACTTCTTGACTATTCTGCCAAAGTGAAACACTCTCAGGACACATGATGATGGCATTCAGACTATCAGAAAGAGGCTGAAGCTGATCTCTTAATTGTCCAGGTCCTATATGAGGCCCTCCCCTAAATCCTACGATGAGCGCATAGGAAACTGATGAATCATAATCCGTGGGCACATAAAAAGCCAGTTCATTGGTCATAGAATAATCAGGCTGATTAAAGGAAATGTTCATTGAAAAACTTCCTGTTTGCTGAGCTGCGAACGAAATAGATGACATACAGGCAATTAAAATCAGCATTTTTCTCATCTTACGATAATAAGAATCATTTCATAAAAGCAAAGATCTGAATAGATTTACCATAGCATTCCCATGAACGAGAACGGAGACACATCGATAGAACCCCGAATCGAGCATTGTCTCAATTGTGAAAAGCGATTGAGTAATGAACGATATTGCCCTGATTGTGGGCAACTCAATGTAAATAAGAACATCACTATATGGTCTCTTTTTCAAGATTTTATGGGTGACTATTTCAGTTTTGACTCCAAATTCTTCACTACTCTCATTCCGCTCTTCACCAAGCCAGGTCAAGTTCCGCTTGAATTCCTCCAAGGAAAGAGAATACGCCATATACCTCCGTTCAGGATATTGATCTTCAGTTCATTCCTCTTCTTCTTCATCTGGGGCCTGACCTTCAATCCTGATGAGAAGGATCCACGCAGGATATCCAGTTTTATCAAAGAAGAAATAGCAAAATCAGATGTAGAGGTCGAGCAAGTAAAAGATAGCTTGAGCTTGGCTTTGGACAGCCTGACCCTCCTTCCTCAAAGCATTGAAGCGGATATACGCCTTGGCCGCTTTCAAGCTGACTTAAAAGAATTGGAACAAGAAAGCAATGGCATATTCAAGTTCACTGGGGACGACTCTGTCTCAACCAAGTCAAGATTTATTAATAAGATAGTGACCATACTTAGAATGGTGGAGGAAGGTAATTCCATAAAATTAGCAGTGGACACTGTTGCCAAAGACAATACCGCCAATGAGAAAAAAGTGCTCACTCAGATTGCTAAAGTCAGCACTTCAGACAGGGGTACTTTGATCAAATATTTCATCGGAAACCTCTCCTTGATCATCCTCATCATTCAGCCTTTTCTAGCCTTGCTTTTGAAGCTGATTTACATCAGAAAAAGACAGCATTTCAAGTACATCGGTCACCTCATCTTCTCCTTTTATTTCCATGCATGGGTGCTGGTGCTATTCACTTTATTCATCTTGATCAAGCAAATCTGGGAAGGAATGCCGCTCGCTGCCTTTGTGCTTATTCCCAGTATGATTTATTTGCTTCTTGCAGTGCGTAGATATTACGGACAAGGCTGGCCAAAGACGGTCTTGAAGACTTTGCTCATAGCACTAGGATATCTCTGCTTTATCGCTCCCTTCTTCTTGTTCTGCTCCTTCGCGGCCAGCTTCTATTTCTTCTGAGTTAAGGGCGTCTGTTTCCATCCCATGTAAGCAAAGAAAATGGTCATCAAGGGACTAATCCAGTTGAAAATGCAGAATGGCGCATAGGCAAGTACAGCCACGCCAAGGACTCCGCTCTGCGCGACTCCGCAGGTGTTCCAAGGTATAAGCACGGAGGTAACCGTACCGCTGTCTTCCAGCGTCCTGCTCAAGTTCTCCGGAGCTAAGTCATAATCCTTGAACGCATCTGCATACATCTTTCCAGGCACAACAATCGCGAGGTATTGATCAGATGCTGTAAGGTTAAAGAAAATACACGTTCCTGCTGTGGTTGCGACCAGCGAAGCAGCAGAATTTACCATGGACAAAAGCGCATCGGTGATGCGTTTTAAGAGACCACAGGCGTGCATCACTCCACCGAAGGTGAGCGCGCAAATGATTAGCCAGATTGTATTGAGCATGCCTGCCATTCCTTTGGCTGATAATAAACTTGCTAGCGCTTCTTCGGTCTCTGGAGAAACTGTTCCCGCAGGAATAGAAATGCTTGTCTCTTGCATGATAGAAGCCATCAAAGCCATGTAGGATTGCTGAGCATAGTTAGTCAGTGCATCCCCACTGTTAGCTGCTCTAGCTATTTGCGCAACGACCTCTGGCTGATAGATAAGTGCGAACAAACCACCTAATAAAGTGCCGATGAGCAATGCTGGAATCGCTGGCATTTTCTTAATGATTAAAAGAATGACCCCAACTGGAACTAAGAATAAAAATGGTGTGATATTGAAGGTGGCATCCATTGCATTGGTCAACTCAATTACCCGTGCTGGATTGTAATCTCCGCTGCCTTGAAATCCGACAATAGCGAAGACAATCAATGAGATGGTGATGCTAGGAACCGTTGTCCATACCATGTGTCTTATGTGCGTGAAAAGATCTGTTCCTGCTACCGCTGGAGCAAGGTTTGTGGTGTCACTCATAGGAGACATCTTATCCCCGAAATAGGCTCCTGAAATGATACTTCCTGCGATCCATCCTTCAGGAATTCCTAATGCGATTCCAATACCTAGCAATGCTATTCCCACTGTAGCAACTGTACTCCAAGAACTTCCCGTAGCAACACTCACTACTGAACAAATGATACAACTGGCGAGTAAGAAAATCTCAGGGCTCAAAACCTTCAATCCATAATAAATCATAGCCGGAACAATGCCGCTCATGAGCCATGTTCCTGCTAAAGCTCCTATCAATAAAAGAATGATGATGGCTCCCATAGCCGAGCTGATACTCTCTACAATTCCATCATAGATTTCATCCCAGCTATTGCCGATGCGTATACCTACAATTCCTGCAACTGCTGCAGAGAGCAGTAAGGCAATCTGATTACTTCCATAGCTAGAATCTTCCCCGAAGAGATGAACATTCGCAGCGAGTAACGCAACTAAAATAAAAATAGGAAGTATGGCGGAAAAGAGCGATGGCCTTTTAGCTTCAGTACTATTCAAGATGCGACATTGAAGGGGTTAAGGGCTCAATGTAATAAGAAATGGAACTAATAGGATTTGGCAGAATGAAACGTAACGAATTTAGCAGAAACTATTCTCCTTTGAGTAGCATCTCTTATTCAGTCATTTACGGGCTTGAATTCTTGATAAGAAACAAGGCCTCACATATTCCTCCTGTACTGACCTCCAACCTCGAACAACGCATCTGTAATCTCACCTAGAGAACATACTTTGGATGCATTCATCAATGCTTCAAAGACATTTTTTCCTTCGATGGCCGCAACTTGCGCTTTCCTTAATTCTTCATGAGCCAAATCTTTGTTCCGCTCAATTAAGGCATGTACCGTATCTATCTGATCCTTCTTCTCTTCTTCAGTTGCTCGTATGACTTCTCTTGGAAGCACAGTAGGTGAACCCTCAGCACTCAAGAAGGTATTCACTCCTATTAAAGGCAATTCACCGCTGTGCTTTTTCATCTCATAGTACATGCTCTCATCTTGGATCTTTCCTCGCTGATACATGGTCTCCATCGCACCTAGAACTCCTCCTCTTTCGGTGATTCTGTCGAACTCTATCATCACGGCTTCTTCCACTAATTCAGTGAGCTCTTCTATGATGAATGAACCTTGCAATGGATTCTCGTTTTTCGCTAATCCTAACTCGTGATTGATGATCAACTGAATGGCCATTGCTCTACGGACGCTCTCCTCCGTAGGAGTAGTAATCGCCTCATCATAGGCATTCGTGTGAAGTGAATTACAATTGTCGTAGATGGCATATAAGGCCTGAAGCGTAGTGCGTATATCGTTGAAGGCGATCTCCTGCGCATGCAGGCTGCGTCCGCTGGTTTGAATGTGATACTTCAATTTCTGACTGCGATCATCAGCACCGTATTTCTCCTTCATTGCCTTAGCCCAGATTTTTCTTGCCACTCGGCCTATCACAGCGTATTCAGGATCTATTCCATTGGAGAAGAAGAAACTCAAATTAGGTGCGAAATCGTCAATGCTCATTCCGCGACTCAGGTAGTATTCTACATAAGTGAATCCATTGGAAAGTGTGAAGGCTAATTGAGAAATAGGATTCGCTCCTGCTTCTGCTATATGATATCCAGAGATGCTC
>CALFHF010000010.1 GCA_937875855.1 uncultured Flavobacteriales bacterium | reverse complement strand
TGCCTATACGAGTTCCGACACTCGAACTCGATCAATCTGGAAAAAGATTAAAGGACTATGGAAGTGATTCAAACTGGAATCAAGGACCTAGTAGAGATTCACCCGAAGATTTTCGGTGATGATCGTGGGTGGTTCCTTGAGACCTTCAATCAGGATAAATACCACCTTGCCCTTCCTCCCAGGACCCTATTTGTTCAAGACAATCTCTCTTATTCCAATAAAGGCGTTTTACGTGGCTTACATTTTCAAGAACCTCCTTTTGCCCAGGCAAAGTTGGTATTCGTTATCCAAGGAAGAGTACTTGATATTGCAGTGGATTTAAGAAGATCATCAGAAACCTATGGCAAGGTATTCAGCGTTATTCTAGATGCTAAATCAAAGAATCAGCTATTCGTTCCACGCGGCTTTGCTCATGGATTCTCATGCTTAGAAGATGAGACTATCTTTTCATATAAATGTGACAATCTATATTCAAAAGAACATGAGCGTACCCTTCAATGGAATGATGCTGAATTAGGAATAGATTGGATGCTGGAAACGCCAATTCTTTCTGAAAAAGATAGAACTGGAGAGTCCTTTGAAAGCTTCAATACACCATTCGACTGAAGGCATGGAGTTAGACCTCAAAATATTCCTAATCTGCTCGGGTTTCTTTGCAGCCATGGGCGGGTTTAGTTTTTTGCTTAACTCTATTCTGCTCAAGTTTGCTAGGACATTAGGAATTCGAGATAAAGGCGACATCGTGCGTTGGGCCAGCACCTCAAAACCAGCATTAGGAGGAATAACTTTTTATATCGTCTTCCTTATCTCCTTCATTTTCCATGGTCTTTTCTTTCCATCATCTGATATACTTCATAATGTAGCAGCGTTGGGATTATTGGGAACAGGATCTTTGGCCTTCTTAATGGGGCTAGCTGATGATGCGTACAATACTCGCCCATTCCTCAAGTTCTTAGTTCAAGTAGGATGCGCTTTGATGATGATAAGCACTGGAACGCTGATAGACATCTTCGATACTGCGTGGATGAATCAATTGCTGACCGTTACATGGGTCGTGGGCATCATGAACAGCATTAATATGCTTGACAATATGGATGGAATTTCTACCATCACATCGTTATTTATCTTTTTGATAGGGGTTATCTTTATCTCCTTGCATCAAGATTATTCAAGACCTGAGTTCTTTATACTTCTTGGACTTATGGCATCCTTATCTGCCTTCCTCTTCTTCAACTGGAGCCCTTCTCGCATGTATATGGGAGATACTGGTAGTCAATTCCTAGGCTTGATCCTCGCTTTTGTTGGGATTCATTATTTCTGGAATTCCAGTTTGATAAATGACATGAGTAGTCCAGGTCAACAAGTCTCTATTCTCGCTATTGGCTTCTTGCTTCCATTAGTAGATACCACCATCGTTTCTATCAATAGATTATTGAGAGGCCAGTCCCCATTCATAGGCGGAAAGGATCATACCACCCATAATTTGGGATACTTGGGATTGAGTGACAGCCAAGTTGCCCTGGCCTTCACTGCAATTTCTGCGTTTAACGCTCTCATCTGTTTTTTCATGTTCCGGTTCGTTGAGGCGTGGACAACTAGTCTTACACTCTTTTGCGTGCTCTATTGCTTGACTATCTTTGTGGTGTTATTCTTGCTTTGTTACAGGCAAAGAAGCTTGTATAAAGACTAGTCTAATATTGTCCATGAGATCATTGAATAAAATCCTAATCGGGATTCTGGTTGTTGCTATTGCATGTTTCGCCTACATCAGTTTAACTTTTTCTACCAATGACCCCGGTAAAGATGAGCATTACGTGAAGTATGTCACTGATCATTATAAGATCTTCGCGCTACACATTCCTGACACCATGTACTTTGCGGGAGAACGCATTCCGCTTGAGATCCAAGATGTCAAAGAACGTATGGACCGTGAACTCATGGTCAATACCTATTGGCAATCCCAGACACTTCTCTTGTTCAAAAGAGCAAGCCGCTGGTTTCCAATAATAGAGCCTATTTTGAAGGCAGAGGGAGTTCCAGATGATTTCAAATACCTATGTGTGGCAGAAAGCGGGATGTCCAATGTGGTCTCTCCAGCTGGTGCATCAGGCTATTGGCAATTCCTCAAGGAGACTGCGAAGCAATACGGATTAGAGGTAAGTGATAATGTGGATCAACGCTATGACGTGAGGGCTTCTACTAAAGCAGCATGTAAATACCTAAAAGACTCTAAGAATGAGTTTGGAACATGGACTTTGGCAGCAGCTGCATATAATATGGGCGGTGGGAATGTCAACAAGCAGTTGAAAAGACAGAACGTCAATGATTATTACGACCTCTTGCTCAATGAAGAAACTTCTCGTTATGTTTTTCGCTTAAGTGCAATGAAAGAAATTCTAGAGAATCCAAGCAAATATGGTTTCCATTTCAGGCCTAATGATCTGTATAGCCCATATGTTTCTAATACCATTAAAATAGACTCAACCATTACGAATATGCCGGCTTTCGCTGATAGTTTTGGAATGAATTATAAGGAATTGAAGATCCTCAATCCTTGGCTTCGTGATGATTTTTTGGACAATCCTGACAGAAAGGCCTATTACATTGAAATTCCTCGTTAATCCTAATGACTGAGCATAAAAAAGGTCTGGAAACAGAGGTACATGAAACGGAATTTATCGAGGTCATTGGTGCTAGAGAGAATAATCTTAAAGGCATCGATATTCGTATTCCTAGAGATAAGCTGGTTGTTATTACTGGTTTAAGTGGAAGTGGAAAGTCATCTCTTGCCTTTGATACTATTTATGCTGAAGGACAAAGGCGCTATATAGAGACCTTCTCAGCATATGCACGTCAATTCCTTGGCAGCCTAGAGCGGCCAGATGTTGATCAAATAACAGGGCTCTCCCCTGTTATTTCTATAGAACAAAAGACCATTTCCAAAAATCCCCGCTCTACCGTGGGGACCATTACTGAAATCTACGATTTCATAAGACTTCTGTACGCAAGAGCCTCCACTGCGTATTCCTATAAGACTGGAGAAGCCATGATTCGCTATACTGAGGATCAGATTGCTGAACTTATTCTCTCTTCGTATCAAGGCAAGAAAATAGCTCTACTCGCCCCTATAGTTAAAGGACGCAAAGGTCATTACCGAGAGCTTTTTGAGCAGATTCTTAGGATGGGATTCCTGCGCTGCCGTATTGATGGAGAAATCCATGACCTTACTGACCGCTATAAACTAGATAGATATAAGGTACACGAGATAGAAATCGTCATTGACCGCTTGGTGATGAACGATATCGATGAGAAAAGACTCAAGGATTCCATCAAAACCGCATTGAAATACGGAAAAGGAATCATGCAAGTATTGGATATGGAAAACGAGGAAGATCGTTTTTTCTCCTCCTTTCTCATGTGCCCTAGCACAGGTGTTTCCTATCCTAATCCAGAACCTAATCTCTTCAGTTTTAACTCTCCCTATGGAGCCTGTTCTAACTGCACTGGTCTAGGCGAAGTAACTGAAGTAGATAAGTCCAAGGTTATTCCTGATGGCAAAAAATCAGTGAAAACAGGCGGAATAGAGCCCTTAGGAAAATTCAAGGATTCCTGGTTCTTCAGACAAGTGAAAGCCATTCTAGAGGAATATGATTTCAATCTCAATACCCCACTTGATGCCGTCAGTGATGAAGTCATTGGCAAACTGCTATATGGAACCAATGAGAACCTAAAAGTAGAGCGGAGCGCTGGTGTGCATGATTACGAAGTGAACTTTGAGGGAATCGTGAATTTTATTGAAAGGCAATCTCAAGATGGAGGATCCAAGCCTATTATGCGTTGGGCCCAAAGCTTCATGAACAAAGTGGATTGTCCTGTCTGTGAAGGAAGTCGTTTGAAAAAGGAATCGCTCTATTTCAAGCTAGGCGACAAGAATATTCATGAGCTAGTCTCCATGGACCTTGAACCACTTCTAGAATGGTTCAAAGGTCTTGAAAAACAACTTGGAGAACGTGAGAAGGTAATTGCGCGCGAGCCATTGAAAGAAATCATAAGCCGAATGGGCTTCTTGATCGATGTAGGATTAGAATACCTCACGCTTGCTAGATCATCTAAAACCCTATCAGGAGGTGAAGCGCAGCGCATTCGCCTTGCGACACAGATAGGCAGTGACCTAGTGGGTGTGCTCTACATCTTAGACGAACCGAGCATAGGACTGCACCAGCGAGACAATCATCGCTTGATTAACTCATTGAAAAGACTGAGAGACGCAGGAAATTCCATCATAGTGGTGGAACATGATAAAGATATCATGAAAGAAGCCGACCATCTCATAGACATAGGCCCTGGAGCCGGTAAAAATGGAGGAAGAGTGGTCTCTGAAGGACACTGGTCTGAGCTCACAGCAACTTCTGGCACAAGTGCTCATCTTACTGGAAAAGACACGATTGTCATTCCCAAAAATCGCAGAAAAGGTAACGGGCTTTATCTTGAACTTTCTGGCGCTACAGGACATAATTTGCAAAATGTAGACCTTAAACTCGCCTTGGGTACATTCACTTGCATCACAGGTGTATCAGGCAGTGGAAAATCATCCCTGATTAATCATACCCTATACCCTATTCTGAACAATTATTATTTCAGAGGGACCAAGGAACCATTGGCCTACAAGAAAATTAAGGGACTGGATCATCTTGATAAAGTCATAGAAATAGATCAATCACCTATAGGCAGAACCCCGAGGTCTAATCCTGCTACCTATACGGATGTCTTCACTGATATCCGTAACCTCTTCGCTATGACTCCAGAAGCAAAGATAAGAGGCTATAAAACAGGTCGATTTTCCTTCAATACTAAAGGTGGACGCTGTGAGACGTGCAAAGGTGCAGGCGTTAAAACAATAGAAATGAACTTCCTTCCTGATGTGAATGTGGAGTGTGAAATCTGTGGAAGTCACAGGTATAACAGAGAGACCTTAGAAGTAAGGTTCAAGAATAAGAACATCTCTGAAGTATTGAATATGACGGTTTCTGAAGCTTGTGTTTTCTTCAAAGACCATCCCCGTATTCAGGATAAACTGAGCACCATGAATCAAGTGGGACTCGGATATCTTCATCTTGGGCAGTCTTCTACCACCATTTCAGGAGGCGAAGCACAACGTATTAAGTTATCCAAAGAGCTCTCAAAACGCAGTACGGGGAAAACTATCTATATATTAGATGAACCTACTACGGGACTTCATTTCGAGGACATCAAATTATTGCTCAAAGTGCTCCAAGACCTAGTAGATCTGGGCAATACCATCGTGGTGATAGAGCATAATATGGACATCATCAAGTCAGCTGATCAGGTTATAGACCTAGGGCCTGAAGGAGGCCGTCATGGAGGAAAGATTCTCCATATAGGCACACCTGAAGAAATTGCATCTTCAGGAAAAGGCCATACCGCTAAGTTCTTAGCACTGGAATTGTAAGCTCCATATCGCTTACTTTGCATCCTTATCCTAACCAATCCCTACACTATGAGCGATGAAAAGATATCTCAAGCCTTTAAGAGACAAGGCTGGAGTGATAATGAGATAATGACTAAAGACAGCTGGCAGATCTTCAAGATTATGTCCGAATTCGTAGAAGGGTTTGAGCGCATGGGAAGAATAGAGCCATGTGTGACCATATTCGGGAGCGCTAGGACTAAACAAGAAGACCCCTATTTTCAACAGGCTGAGGAGATTGCAGAGCGCTTAGTATCTAAGGGTTATGGAATCATTACCGGAGGTGGACCAGGAATCATGGAAGCCGGCAATAAAGGTGCTCAGAAAGGAGGCGGAACCTCAGTTGGATTGAACATTGTATTGCCTTTCGAGCAAGACGGCAACCCATATATAGACAAGGAACGCAGAATAGATTTCGATTATTTTTTCGTGCGAAAAGTCATGTTCATGAAGTACAGCCAAGGATTCATAGTCATGCCAGGAGGATTCGGGACTATGGATGAGCTGTTTGAAGCATTGACATTGATTCAAACGGGAAAGATTGAACGATTCCCCATCGTACTTATTGGAAAAGCTTTCTGGGATGGAGGAATAGAGTGGATCAAGAAAGTATTTGCCCATGAATTCAAGACCATATCTGAAAAGGACATGGATCTATTCTTTTGTACTGACAGCACTGACGAAGCCGTGGAACACATTGTGAAGTTCTACAGCAAGTACATGCACAAACCGAATTTCTGATGAAGAAGATATGTATGATAATGAGCTTTGCTCTCGCCCTCCCAATATTAGCCAATGCGCAAGGAAACACCTTGCCTACTAAATTCAAAGAAGCCGATATTGACGACAATGGAATCATCTCTATTCCTGAGGTGAGAGAAATGATAGATGGCTTCTTCATTGGCCGACATAATCAAGGTGTGATGTATATTCATGACCTGATAGACTATTATTTCGAACAATCTTGAACCCATAATTCAACTTAACATGAGAACCCTTGTATTGAGTTTCGCCTCTCTCCTATTTGGTCTTATGCTTCACAGTCAGAATGACCTCACGGTCTTCTCTGAGGAAGGCAAGACCTTTTTCTTAACCGTGAATGGAGTTCAGCTGAATAGTGACCCCTTGGCGCGCGTAACAGCCTATGATGTCAGAGAAGGCGGTGCAGCTGTGCTGATCCGTTTCGCTGATGGAGATTCACCAGATCTTAGTCAGCGCATGACGTTCTTCAACCCAGAAACCGAGGTTACTGGAATGATAACCATGACCAAGAAAGGTTATAAAATCAAGTATTTTGGCGAAAAACCAAGAAGCAGTGCGAGTCCTGTAGCACCTGTAGCTCCGGTAAGTGAGAATAAGACCATACACGTAGTGGAACCCATTCAAGAAAGAGCAATAAGCACCACCCAAGTGCAGACCGTAAGCACGAGCAGCTCAGGTAGTGCTATACATGCAAATGGAGAATCTATTTCTATGAACGTGGGCATAGATGGGTTCAACATGAACGTGGATATGAATGTGCAAGATTCTGATATGATAAACCATGTACAAACTACAACCACAACGACTGCTACTATGCATGTGGCAGAGCCAGCAGTAGTCCATGGATATGATGAAGAAGTAGAAGTAGAAGTTGCCGAAGTTCACTGCCGTGGTACCGCAGCTGATCACACACGTATAGCAGCCGCTCTTGATAACGAGTCATTTGAAGACGATAGACTAGCTGTAGCTGAGCAAGCCATGGTTAATTCATGCTTCACCGTAAATCAGATTAAAGCATTGGCAGAGCATTTCACCTTTGAAGAAAACCGCCTGAGCTTTGTGAAATCAGCGTATTCTCATTGCGCTGACCCGCAGAACTATTACGAGCTAAACTCTGCGTTCACCTTCAGCGATTCTAAGGAAGAGCTAGATTCCTTCTTGAAGTCACAGCGTTAAGCTAGAAACGATATTGAATTGAAAAAGCCTAGATGAATGTCTGGGCTTTTTTGTTTCAAAGTGGCGTTCCAGAATTCATATTCTATCTCACCTCAAAGCCTCCTCCAACTTCCTCAATTTCGTCATCAACTCAGAGAACTGAAGGAAATCAAGCGTCTGCTGCCCGTCTGTGGCGGCTTGCTCTTGCTTTTAATAATTTTTTACTGGGGATTCAGTGTGCTGCACTGACTGAACTAAGAATGGCATTCTTCACTCCTTAACTAACTCCTCATGAACCTGCATTACTTGCTCAATGAGAGATTGTTCTCCATCGTTCTCTATAATGTAATCACAATACATCACCTTGTCTTCTTCAGACCACTGATGGCTCATACGCGCCCTTACAGCAGCTTCTGAGACCTTATCTCGCTCCATGACTCTCTCCATGCGCAACTGCTCATCAGCCTTTACAAGAATGACTATATCCAA
>CALFHF010000009.1 GCA_937875855.1 uncultured Flavobacteriales bacterium | reverse complement strand
CACTCCCATAAGCATTAACCATATCACCTTCACGTGAAAGATGGGCTTATATATCTCGAAGTTATCTGGGATAAAGAGAATGACACACATGGCTGTCATTCCTAGAATCCCAGTGAACCATCCTAGCCATGTGCTTAGCATCTTCCATTTAACGAAGGCAAATCCTAATAGTACCAATCCTACCCCCGAGAATATTCGTCCAAAGCGGATAAAGCAGGTCACATATTGATTCGTGAACAGCAGGTCATTCATGAATATTTTAATCTCCTCAGGCGATTTTCCTGCTGTTTGACCCACGCCCCATGCACCATGATTATAGAAATAAGCTGCGGCAATTGCCAGCGAGAAGGTTCCTATGATGACCATACCTGCACCTGGAAGCATAAGTACTCTATACGGTTTTCGTGAGCTTATAGAGACTAAGGCGAACATCGCAATACCCATAGTCACCCAACCGAAAATATGAACGCGGTACATCCATATCCAAAACCAGACATTCTCACCTATAGCAGTAAAATCATCAGCAACAATATATTCACCTATGTGATGAGGAGATAGTACCCAACCAAACCACAACAATAGTGCAGCTATAATAAATGACCAAGCCGTGAATTTAGTCTCGAAATCCTTTTTCATAGGTAGTTGTAAATTGATTCGGCAAAGTACATGTCTTAAACGCGACTAAATGTCACATGGGTTGCAAAGATATTATACGCATTTAAATCCGTGGGATAAGGTATCTTCACGTTAAACGACATTGTACTGGCCATATATGTAGCATGGGTTACTTGGAAGAAAGCTTTGAAGAGATAGCTCGCACAGATTACCTTGTACTCTGCTAATTATGACTTCTATGAAAACTATCGTACTTAATGCTGACAAGGAATGGAAATCTGCGTTCAGCAACCTAATAGCTGGCATAATTCTGCTTGTCTTCCTCCTTATCTCATCCTTTTCTGCATTCTCTCAGGTAACTGTTCCGCATAAAGAGTTTTCCAAGAATAAGGATATGGTCGTACTTAATGACCAGCCATGGAACATAGAAGCTCAGGCTCATATTCTAGATGATAAGATTACTCCTACTTCCTGCATGTTCATCAGGAATAATGGAAAGATGCCTGAGGGTCTTGATGCAAGTACCTGGACATTGACCATTGACGGTGAGTCGGTTGTCAAGACCAAGACCTATACATTGGCTGAGTTAAAATCTAAATTCAAACACTATACCTATCAATTAACCCTAGAGTGTGGTGGAAATGGGCGTAAGGAATTTGACCCACCTGCCAAGGGAAATCAGTGGGACGTTGGGGCTGTCCATTGCGCCTCTTGGACAGGCGTTCGCTTAAAAGACGTGCTTGCTGATGCTGGGGTAAAAAGTGATGCTGTGTACATAGGTTATCATGCGGTAGACGAGCACCTAAGTGGAGACAAAAACAAAGAAGTCATATCAAGAGGATGCCCTATTTCCAAAGCCATGGAAAACGAGACTTTACTAGCGTTCAGTCTCAATGGAGAAGCTATTCCAATGAGTTATGGATATCCCCTACGCCTTGTTGTAGGTGGTTGGCCGGCTTCAGTTTCAGGAAAGTGGGTGAATGGAATCAGCATCAGAAATAAAGTCCATGATGGAGCTAAAATGACTGGGGATTCTTATAAAGTTCCTTGTAATCCTGTTGCTCCCGGGGAGAAGGTAAAAGAAGAGGATATGTGCATCATAGAATCCATGCCTGTGAAATCTCTCATCACTTTTCCGAAGACCGGCCTAATGATAGATAAAGGAAAGTCTTTGACGATTAGAGGTCATGCATGGGCGGGAGATGTAGAAGTAGCCAAGATGGAGTATTCTATAGACTATGGAGCGACATGGAAAACCTGCACTTTGGAAAAACCAGTGAATAGACTGGCTTGGCAACATTTCTCAGCTCTAGTGAATTTTCCTTCATCTGGGTACTATGAGGTATGGGCAAAGGCTACGGATGTAAATGGTATTTCACAACCCATGGTATTGCCAGGATGGAATCCAAAAGGATATCTAAATAATGCCTGCCACAGGATAGCAGTTAAGGTGAACTAAATGGCTACCGAGGAAGAATTTAAGGCGCTTCTTAAGCAAACGCATAGGTTTCTTAATCTCATGTATGCCATGATTCTTATTACCATAGGCACTATGGTGACCTATGTCAATAACCCTGACTTCTTCGACCTTTCTTCTGAGCAAATGATAGTTGAAGTACCTATTCCTGCAGAAGAGGATAGGGATCGTATTGAAAACGGAATTCATGTAAGAACTGGATTCATAGATGCTGAAGGCATGTATATAGTAATAGCAAATTGCACTAACTGTCATTCGGCCAAACTTGTTACACAAAACAGAATGACTGCAGAACGCTGGAATGAGACCATCAAGTGGATGCAGGAAACTCAGAATCTTTGGGACCTTGGAGAAAATCAAGAGATTATAGTGAACTATCTCGTCACAAATTATCCTCCAAGAAAAGCAGGCTCAAGACGAGCTAATCTTACTGAAATTGAATGGTATGAAGCAAAAGATTAGTCTTGCTCTGTGTATTTTGATAGTGATTGCATGTAATTCTGATACATCTATCACAACGCCTCTTTCAAAGGCGACATACCTCTTAGAAGCAGGTGAATTAATAAGCATGTATCAACGACCACACATCAAGATTTTGGATCTCCGAGATACAGAAGCCTTTCTATCAGGTCATATACCAGGCGCTCAGAATATAGGTCGCAGTGATATTGAAGATAGCAGCTACTCCTATAGAGGAATGATGCCAACTAAGTGCCAGCTCGAATCCCTGTTTGGAAAACTTGGTGTCAGCACTAAGGACACTGTCGTGATATATGATGACAATGGATTGTGCAATGCTACGCGGCTTTGGTGGATTCTTCAGAACTTTGATTTCACCGAGGTAAAACTCCTTCAAGGAGGAATAGAATCATGGAAGACGGCCAATGGAGTCATTACTATAGATACGTCTATAGTGGCGCAAACTCAGTGCATCTTGAACCCCAGTCCTTCTATGAAATATTACGTTTCCAAGGAGGACATGAAAAAAGCACTTGCCAATAAAACTGTGATTCTAGATACTAGGACTGATGATGAATTCTCAGGCAAAACGCAGAAGAAAGGCGCATCCAAAGCGGGGAGAATTCCGGGAAGTGTACATATTGATTGGGCTTATGCAATTCACTTTGATGGAGACCAACGCTTGAAGTCGATTGACGAACTGGAATCTATCTATGGAACGCTTCATATCACTAAGGACACTCCAATCATCGTATACTGTCATAGCGGAGTAAGATCTGCTCATACAACTTTCGTACTGACTCAATTGCTCGGATACACGAATGTCAAGAACTATGATGGATCATGGACGGAGTGGAGTTTTTTTGATGATCTCCCCATAG
>CALFHF010000008.1 GCA_937875855.1 uncultured Flavobacteriales bacterium | reverse complement strand
GGAAAGAACGGAATCGAGGAGATTATAGAGCTTGACTTGAACGAAGCCGAAATGAAGCTTTTACATGAATCAGCTGAGCATGTGAAAGAGGTGATGAAAGCGCTAGACGCTATGAAGCTTTTCTGAGCTTAAGTCAGAAAACGAGACTCAAGACCAATGGGCAGTGCACAAGATGTGCTGCCCATTATTTTTTTACGATTTCTCGCCACTAAGTCATAACAAGCGTTACGCCATATGCGAGGAAGGACTTTTATAGCCTTAATCAAACTGCCAGGAAATTTCAGGTATTTTGAAACCTGTAGAGCAGCATCACTCTTAGTGTAGAAGGTTCCTTGATCAAAGACAAGAAAAGTGTCCATATCAACAGACACATTATTTTGTTTAAGCCAGTCTGTTACATGCTCTGATTGCAGCCAAGCAAATTTCAGGCGATCGTCTTTCTCATAGTGCAAAATCATATTCACATTCCAATCGCAGAACTTACATTCTCCATCATATATGACCAAAGGATCTTTTAATTCCTTGAAATTCATTCTTTGATGAATTTCTGAATTCCTTGGAATGAATCATTGGTCAAGGAAATTAGATAAGTACCAGGTCTCAAAGCATTCAGATCAAGTGCAACAGAGGAGTTTTTAATCTGATCCTCATATACACTTCGCCCAGTCATGTCGAAGATTTGAATGTTCAATATTGAATGGAAAGGCATGGGCATATTAATCTGTACCATTCCATTGCTTGGATTAGGGTAGAGTTGGAAATAGCTAATGTTCTCTCTCTCATCTATCCCACTAGGAGGGGGTCCACCCATGTATAGACCAAGACCACCGCTAAGATCCCCATTGAAAAGATCAAGAAGGAGGTCGTTATTAAAGTCATAAAGGGTAGGGCAAGAGCGCAGGCCATTCTTCACTCCAAAGGCAGAGCTATCAGTAATAATCCACGCACTGCTAGGATCTGGATTCACTTCCTCTATATAATAGATGTCACCATGCTCAGTTCCAAGGAGCGCTGAGATCCCGCCACTGCTGTTTAGGAAGAGCCATGGAGCACTATATCCTACAAGGTTTCCATCGAGATCTGTAGTGATATCGCCTATGGAATCTTCCATTAAGACCATGTCAAATGAAGAAGACGTTCCTTGATTCTGCAAGTAATTGATGTTGCCATTTCGCTCTCCTACTATAAGGTCAAGTAGACCATCTTGATTCAAGTCGAAGAGCTGAGGAATAAGGTTAGCGCCTATATCCATATTATTTCCATTGGCCTGCAACGTAATGAATGTCCCGAACTGCATGGCTTGACCAGCGTTGGCTATATTCTCGAAATAATGCAATTCTCCATCTCCATCTCCCAGTATCATGTCCATATCTCCATCTCCATCTAGATCACCAAAGGTGGGAGCGATATGACCACCGAATGCAAGGCTTGAGATAGACTGAAAATCCATACTTAAGAGTTCAAGTACAGGAGCATCTAGAGGCCCAGTTTGAATATAAGCACGAATACCCTCGCTGAAGGTTCCGTCACTTTGGAATTCTCCTCTATTCGAAA
The DNA here is from genome assembly GCA_937875855.1 of uncultured Flavobacteriales bacterium. Classification (GTDB taxonomy): domain Bacteria; phylum Bacteroidota; class Bacteroidia; order Flavobacteriales_D; family JABDKJ01; genus JABDLZ01. The sequence goes on along the minus strand of CALFHF010000008.1, from coordinate 1,291 downwards.
TCACCAAATCTTCACGTCCATCAGCATTGACATCCACAAATCGCGGAAATGCACCCGTTCCCATGTCAATCATCTCTCCTTGGAAATGTTTCCGAGATTGGCGATTGAAAACAGGGGCATCAGTAGTTCCTATGTTCTTGTAAAACCAGGCCGAATTCAAATCCTCACTCTCAGCCGCATTTCCTGGCGTAACTATAAGATCCTTTGTGCCGTCCATATCAGCGTCCATGTAAAAGCCTGCGTTGAAGACAATCATCTCAATAGGAATATCACTCTGAGGGAAACCTACTTCCTTGGCAATAGCACTGTCAGGAAGTAAGCCTCTGTCCTCAATGTAAACTAAGGTCATGTTAGTCGAAGTAATATCACCTACAAGTAAATCCTTCTGTCCATTATGATCATAGTCGAATGCGCAAAGACTAGAGCCGCTATGAGCTCCGCTTTCTGCCGAGCGAGGAGCTTCAGTTGGATTCGGAACATTAAAAGTGCAGAAACCACCATCAAGATATGCTTGACCTATATATAGGTTAGGACTTATGGCATCTTCCCCGAACATGCCATAGCATCTGTTCGCGAGTACAAATGCAAGGCTATCGCAGTTGCCGATGTCGGAAGCGTGATTCTCATGATACTCCACTGTCTGACCAGCTAGAGTGAAGGTGTGAATGTCCAAATCCCCATCTCCATCAAAATCATCAATGGATGGAATATCCACATTACTCATATATATACTAGCGTAATACTCGCTAGCTCCGAAATCATAGTAGCTCTTTAAAATAGGGCTGCGTAGCGAGAAAGAGACAGAAGAACCAGCAGATGTGTTCTCATAAACGGCAATTCCGCCAGGAGTATATGTGAAGATGTCATTCTTCCCATCGCAGTTAAAATCACGGAGTAAAACCCAATCTCTTACTGGAGGAAACGAATTTTGATACTCAAATGTCAAATAATATGTCTGGGTAGAAGGGTCAGCTAAATAGGTAGTGAAAGTCCTTGAGGTGCGTTCGTAAATGAAAATATCATCGGTTCCATCGTTGTTCAGGTCAATGTTAGACCACTGAGAAGAATTAATTCCGCCAGCCCATGCAAAATCCAAGATATCCCCATTCTCACTGACATGAATGGCATTACTTCTATGGAATTCTAGCTGAGCTAATAAGGATATAGGGAAGAAAAGTAGGGTCGTAATAATGATTCTCATGTACATGATATAGATACATGCAAAGATAAGATCACCCTTCCAAGAAAATGTTACTCCTTGAAATTTATGTAGAAGTGGTTGTACATGGGC
>CALFHF010000007.1 GCA_937875855.1 uncultured Flavobacteriales bacterium | reverse complement strand
ATGGAAGTATTATGGTTCTCAGTTATTTTATTGGCCAACGTTATTATCCTATTCCATATGAACTCAAGCGAATCGGGGCTTATTTAGGAGGAACGGTCGTGATATATTTCCTTTTCGGGTATTTAAAAGAAATGGTTCCATTCCATCCTTTAATCTTAGCTTCTGGGTTCTTCTTCGGCTTTATGGCGGTGACATATGTTATGGAGAAGTCAAGAGTCAAGGCCCTGCGCATGGAGGATTGAGAATGTATATTCGCCCTATACTTTATACCTTTCATTATGTCTATCGTACAGATTAAGAATACCAGTGATAATGCCATGCCTGTTTATGCTACCGAGCATTCAGCAGGAATGGATTTGCGTGCTGACCTCCTCAACCCCATGACCTTGGCTCCTTTGCAGCGCGCCCTTGTTCCTACAGGTCTTTATATTGCCCTGCCTCATGGGACTGAGGCCCAGATTAGGCCACGAAGCGGATTGGCATATAAACATGGAATCACCGTTTTGAATTCTCCGGGAACCATAGATGCTGACTATCGCGGGGAACTTATGGTGCTTTTAGTCAACCTTTCAAGTGAGCCATTTGAGGTCAAGCATGGAGAGCGTATAGCGCAGATGGTCATAGCTCATTACGAGGCTGCGCAACTCCAGGAAGTAGAGGAATTGGATGCCACGATGAGAGGAGCTGGAGGTTTTGGACATACTGGGGTGGAATGATACGCGTTAGGCTACTTAGCTTTATCTGATATTCCAGTAATTTAACGGCTTCCATGCAAAGGGGCATGGGCTTTTTTCCATGATCTATATGACGAGATTATTTTCATTTTTTCTGATCCTTACCTTCTTAACTGCCTGTTCACCAGGGGTTGATAAGAGTACCCAATCTTCTAAGGCTAAAGGCAATGAGATGAGCGAGGCTCAGCGCATGGTGCTAACCTCAACTTATATTGATGCTATAAGGGAGCGCAGCCTTGGCAACATTTTCGAGTCAGGGAAACTGCTGACACAGTGCCTGAACATGGATCCAGAAAACCACGCTGTTCTTTATGAACTCTCTATGACATGTCGTGCGCAGGGAAATCCTTCAGGGGCGCTTCCGCTAGTAGAGAAATCGGTCAGCTTGTCGCCTGATAACATCTGGTATCTTTCTATGCTCGCTGAGAATTACATGGAATTGAACCAATTGGATAAAGGACAGAAAACCTTTGAACGAATAAAGGTTTTGGAGCCAGAACGATTGGACACGTATTATGAACTTTCAATGGTTAAGTATAGTCGTGGTGATCTAGACGGAGCGGTTAAGGAACTAGAACAACTAGAAAAGAAAGCTGGCTTTTCTGAAGAGCTGTTTCAGCAAAAGCACTTGCTCTATACCCAAGCTGGGAAAATTGATAAAGCAGAGCAGGAATTACTTAAAGCCATAGAAACTAATCCTAAAGAAGCTCTTTATTACGGGATGCTTGCGGAACTATACGACAACAAAGGTGATCATGAGATGGCCTTGTCATATTATCAGAAAATTCTTGAATTTGACCCGGAAAATGGTCGTGTACATCTGGCTTTATATGATCATTATGTAGCCATAGATAATGAGGCAAAAGCTAAGGAGTCGCTCATGCTCGGATTTGAAGATGAGCGCATCGAAATTGATTCCAAAATGGGGATTCTGTTGAATTTCTACGAATTAAGCGAGACTGATTCTGCTCTGAAGGAATTGTCCTATGAGCTTTGTAAGAAAATGCTTGAAGTGTATCCGCAAGAAGCAAAGACCCATGCAGTCTATGGAGATTTTCTCATGCGGGATGAACGCTATCCTGAAGCACGCGAGACCTTCTTGGAAGCCGTGCATAGAGACGCAAGCAAACAGATTATCTGGACACAAATTCTTGCAATAGACACCTACATTCAGGACTATAAGTCTATGAAATTGGATAGTGAAGAGGCCATGGAGCTCTTTCCGGCAAGTCCTGATTTCTATTTGCTCAATGGCATAGCGGTTAATCAATTAGGGAGTCATGCTGAGGCTGTTGACATTCTAGAAGCAGGGCGTTCTTTGGTCATTGATAATGATGCTATTCTCGCAGATTTCTATTCTAATCTAGGCGATGCATATCATCAGTTGGGTCAATCCATAGACTCTGACAAGGCCTTTGAAAAAGCACTGAGTATAACACCTGACAATGTCTATCTGCTTAATAATTACAGCTATTATCTCTCTTTGAGAAAAGAGAAATTGACCAAGGCTAAAGAAATGGCCCTGAAGGCTAATCTTCTAATGCCTAATTCAGCATCGTTTCAGGACACCTATGCTTGGGTTCTTTATGAAGCAAAGGAATATAGTGAAGCACTGATATGGATTGAAAAGGCCTTGTCAAGTGGAGGCGCAGAAAGCGGTATCATCATAGAGCATCATGGAGACATCCTCTATAGACTTGGTCAAGAATCACAGGCCAATGATTCATGGAATAGGGCTAAAGCCTTTCCTGATGTCTCTCAGTTCCTTGACAAGAAAATCGCCTCAGGTAAACTAGTAGAATGATAAAGGGAGCTCTCCATAGCGCACCTTCACGGCTTATTTTTATCGCAGTAACCCTCTTTTTTTTCTCTGCGTGTAAGAAGCAGAAAGAAGGATCTAATATCAGCGGTCCTGCTACGCCTAATTTTATTACCGAGCATATGGAGAATGCAATGCTCGACTATGAATGGTTCTCGGCCAAAGTGGCTACGGAGATGAAAGTGAAAGGTGAGAATCGCAGTTTCAAGACGAATCTACGCATGCGAAAAGACAGCATAATCTGGATGTCCATTTCTCCTGCATTGGGCATAGAGGTAGCGCGTGTTATCATCACTCCTGATAGCGTGAAAGTGCTTGATAAATGGAATGATCAATATTTCATTGGAGATCATTCGTTCATTGAAGATAAATTGAATATGAGCCTTGAGTTCGCTATGCTTCAAGACTTAGCTATAGGTAACCCTATGTTGTATGACAAGCAGGAAAAATTCAAGGGCAACAAAGACAATGATGGCTATGTATTGACGTCAAAGAGCAAAGCCAAAGTGAGAAAAGCTGCAGGAATGCGCATGAGCAAGAAGAACATGGAAGGGATGGAGGACACTTTAATTATGGACATCAATGAAAGGAAATACGATCGCGTTATGGATCGGTATGAGGAAGATGATGAGGTCTTGATTCTGAAGAGATATTGGCTCAAAGCAGATAATTTCAAAGTATTACGCACAATCATCACTGACCTGTCTAACCTAAGAAGCGTAGAGGCAGATTATGGAAATTTCGATATGGTACAAGGGCAAATAATTCCGCATAATATGACGTATAGGATTACTGACACGGAGCAGGAAGCCTTTTTCAGTATGGAATACAGCAAGGTTAAACTTAATGAACCGTCTACCTTTCCGTTCAGTATTCCTGAGAAATTCAAACCCATGAATTGAATAATGAAACAGTCGATTGTCATATTTCTTCTGCTTTTAATGGCAGTAACCAATGGGAATGCTCAGAGTAAACTAGATCTTCAGAATCAACGGGACAAAATGTTGCAGGACATCAAGCTGACCAATGAGCTCATCTCCAAAACCAAGAAGCAACAGCAGAGCACTCAAGGGGAGTTAGGTCTGTTGAATAAGCAAATTCAGCTGCGTAAAGACCTTATGTCTAGCATGAAGCGTGAGGTAGATGGCTTGGATGCTGACATGCGCAGGAATGAATTGGTCATTACGCAGAAGGAATCAGAGTTGAAAGCACTTAAAGATGAATATGCCAAGCTCATCTACCTCGCCTACAAGAACACTAGCAGTTATGATAAGATGACCTACATCTTCGCTTCTGATGATTTCTACCAAGCATGGAGGCGAATGAGGTTCCTCAAGGATATAGCGACCTATAGGCAAGAACAAAGCCTAGGTATTTTGGAAGCTAAAAGTCTAATGGTCGCTAAAAATCAAGAAATAGTAGCTCAGAAGAAGGAGAAAATGGTGCTGCTCAATGCTCAGAAATCAGAGCAAGCGAGCTTAGATTCAGATAAGAAGGCCAAGGAAAAGGCCTTGAGTAGTATGCAGCAGGACGAGAAAGGCTTGAAGAAGAAATTAATCGATCAGCAGAGAAAGCAGCAGGACTTAAATAAGGCCATTGAGCGATTAATTGCAGAGGAAATCAAAAAGTCTAAAAAACCTGATGCACCTGCCGGATTTTCCTTGACGCCTGAAGAAGAATTGAATTCAAAGAATTTTATTCAAAACAAAGGGAAACTTCCTTGGCCAGTAGAAAGGGGCGTCATCACATCAAGTTTCGGGGCACACCCGCATCCAGTTCTTAGAGGCATAGAAGTGACAAATAATGGCATAGACATCGCCACTGAATCGCAGGCAATGTGCAGGGCCATGTTTAGTGGTGAAGTAAGCGGTATCATTGAGATTCCAGGTCAAGGACTTGCTGTGGTTCTGAAGCATGGTTCTTACCGCACCGTATATGCAAACTTGAAAGAAGTCATCGTGTCTAAAGGGCAATTGGTGGATACAAAACAGAACCTCGGAGTACTGCTCTCCAATGATGGAAGGGCAGAAGCTCACTTAGAGTTATGGCAGGTCACTTCTGACGGAATGAAGAAACTTGATCCTGCCAGCTGGATTGCACGATAAGGTTCCACAGGAAACGCCTATCTTCGCGCCATTAAAAACCCCTATTAGGATGTGTCTATCTCCTGTAATACTCGGTATGCTCGGCCCTGGTCAGATTACCCTCATCGTTGTTGCGCTCTTGCTTCTTTTCGGAGGTAAGAAGATTCCTGAACTCATGCGTGGCCTGGGTCAGGGAATGAAGGAATTCAAAGACGCTACTAAAGACGATACTAAAAAGGACAAAGACGCCTGACCCCCCCCCTGCTGTGGAGAACTATAAAGATCTCAAGACCATACAGAAGGATCTCAAGGAAGGGAAGCTGAGTCTTCCTGCACTCGTTTCGCACTATCTCGATGTCATCAAGAAAGGCCAAGACCTTAACATCTTCCTTGAAGTTTGGGACGAAGAGGCTTTGGCTAAAGCGAAAGAGATTCAAGAGAAATTAAACGCTGGAACAGCAGGGCGTCTTGCCGGTGCTGTAATCGGGGTTAAGGACAACATTTGCCTAAAAGGGCATAAAGTCAGCGCTTCCTCCAAGATTCTCGCTGGATTCGAGTCTATATACACTGCTACAAGTTTGGATCGCCTTTTAGCTGAAGATGCTATCCTTATTGGAAGATCTAATTGTGATGAATTTGCCATGGGAAGTTCGAATGAGAATTCGGCTTATGGCGCAGTTAAAAATCCCCTTGATGTAACACGGGTTCCTGGTGGGTCCTCAGGTGGATCTGCTGCTGCGGTAGCTGCTGGTATGTGTTTAATGGCTTTAGGGAGCGATACCGGGGGAAGCATACGACAACCCGCTTCTTTTTGTGGCTTAGTTGGATTCAAACCTACATATGGTCGCATCTCTCGCTATGGGTTGATTGCTTATGCAAGTTCATTTGATCAGATAGGACCTTTCACTCATACTATAGAGGATGCTGCCTTGCTTTATGAAATCATGGCGGGCAGAGATGAGATGGATGCTACTTCTTCCTCGGAGAAAGTGAATGCCTTTAAAGGAGCAGAAAAAAAACCTCTTCGTATAGCCTATATCCAAGATTGCTTGGAAAGGGAAGGTCTGTCTGAAGAGGTCAAAAAGGCCTTTAATCAAGAAATTCAGAACCTCAAAGCTCAAGGGCATACCTTAGAACCTGTCTCTTTCCCTCTGCTAGATAGCATGATTCCGGTTTATTACGTGCTCACCACAGCTGAGGCCAGCTCTAATCTAGCTCGTTTTGATGGAATCCATTATGGATACAGAAGCAAAGAGGCCAAAGACATTGAAAGCACATATGTGCTTTCCAGATCTGAAGGATTCGGAATGGAAGTACAACGAAGGATTATGCTGGGGACATTTGTACTGAGCGCAGGATATTATGATTCGTATTACTCTAAAGCTCAGAAAATCAGGAGATTGATCAAGGAAAATACCGAGGAGATATTGAAGGATTTTGACCTTATTATGACTCCTTCTTGCCCATCTGTTGCTTTTCCCATAGATAGCGTGAAAGATCCTATTGCTATGTATCTGCAAGATATCTTCACAGTGCAAGCGAATCTTACTGGAATGCCCGCCATTACTCTGCCTTTAACTACGGCAGATGAAGGACTTCCACTAGGTATTCATTTTCTGGCTGCACCCTTCAGAGAAGATCGATTATTCGATATTGGGGCACGATGTATACACGAGATGGCTTGATAGCTCGTTATAATTCAGAAAACTGAGTAATTGATACGTATTCCTTAACACATTGTTAGTCGAAAAACTGTTAAGAATCGGACCTTTAAACGAAAAACAACGTAACATTGAATGATGTCAGCGAAACGCAAACATATTTATGCATGTTTGATTCTATGCCTAAGCGCGTTCACAGGTCTTTATGCGCAGCATGACCTGAGCATAGAACAGGTTGAGGATAGTTTGATGAACCAGAGCCCATTGGCTACTCCAGACATGACAGATATGGCAGTCTTGGACTCCATGTTGATGGCACAGATAGAACGGGAATATCTCAATCTCCCTATCGACAGTATTCGCATGACAAGGGCCGAATTACAGGCGATTCCTGACAGTATTTTTATTACACGTTTATCTGCCTTGGATGGCATGAGTCCTTTCCGGTTAGATTATAATAGACATGTACACTCTAGTATTCTTACTTATCTTGGAAACAATTTAGAAGGTACTGCATTATGCCTGGGTAGATCTGAATTGTATTTTCCCATGTTTGAGGAAATATTGGACCGTGAAGGACTTCCTCTTGAATTGAAATACCTTGCCATAGTTGAATCAGCGCTCAGGCCTTCAGCTCGCTCAAGAGCTGGTGCTACTGGACTTTGGCAGTTCATGTACGGAACTGGAAAGGAATGCGGTTTGCGCATTGACTCTTATGTAGATGAGCGTAAATCACCAATCGCTTCCACTGAAGCAGCCTGTTTTTACCTCAAGAAATTGTATCGCATGTATGGCGATTGGAACTTGGCTTTAGCTGCATATAATAGCGGACCTGGAAATGTGAATAAGGCCATCAGACGTGCTGGTGGAAAAAGTGATTATTGGGCCATCTGGTCCTATTTACCTCGTGAGACTAGAGGATATGTGCCTGCATTTATAGCAGTCAACTATGTCATGAATTTCTATGAGGATCATGGTATTCTTCCTATTGAACCTGAACGAAGATTCGCAGAGTGTGATACGTTAATGGTAAAAGGACCTATTGATTTCTCACAGATTTCAACATACACAGGGGTGTCCATGGATGACCTTCATGCACTAAATCCACATTATTCCAAAGGGCATATTCCGAATAGCGGAGTGGAGGAAATCTTGACGCTTCCTCGCGCTGAGATTGGAGCATATCTGATGAATTCCAGTAAAATCAGAACGTATAAAGCACCAGTTATTCCTGCAGCTGCGGCTCCTGTTACTACGGCAAGCGAGCCTTCAAGCCCTTATAGCACTGAGGGTAAAGATAAATACACATATACAGTTAGGTCGGGAGACGTTCTTGGAGTAATCGCGAGCAGGAATGGAGTGAGCATTTCTAAATTGAGGTATTGGAATAATATTAATGGGTCTAGGATATATCCTGGGCAGAAGTTGATCATATATAAGGAAGAAGGGTCACCAGCTATTGCCTCTAATACTGCACCTAGTTCGACCAAGACACCAAAGGAGGAAGGAACCCGTTATCATACCATACGCAGCGGAGATACACTTTGGGACATTGCCAAGATGTACAATGGCGTCTCTGTGGAGCAGATAAAAAAATGGAATGCCCACCTCGACTTCAAGCGCCTAAAACCCGGACAGAAAGTACGGGTCTCATGAGGCTTCAATATTCATTCATTTTATTTTTTAGCGCACTGCTTCTGATTTCATGTGGTGATGATGCAGGAAAAATTGCGTTGCAGCGTTTTTCTGGGGCCCCAGCTGATGTCGTTCTGGTAATAGATGATGCCTACTGGAATGGGGCATCAGGAGACATGTTAAAAGAAGCATTTTCTCAGCCCTATCCTATGCTTCCACAGTATGAACCTCGGTTTAATCTGCATTCCTTTCCCAAGCATAAGTTTTCTCAAATGCTTAGGCTGAATCGCACGGTAATTGTTGCTGATATAGAGGATAACGAGCGTAACCTGGAAACACGAGCTTCTCAACAAGATAATAAATGGGCCAAGGGCCAAACGGTTTACACGATTCATGCTAGAACGGAAGCTGACTTCATTTCTGAGTTTAACAAAGTGGGCTACAAGATTATTCAAGACATCTCCGCGAAAGACCGTGACCGTATTGAAGGATATATTAGGAGTGTAGAGTCAGGAGTAATAAGAGCTGATCTCAAGAAAGAGTTAGCCCTTGAATTGACTTTGCATAAAGACTTTACTACAGCTAAATCAGGTAAGGATTTCATGTGGCTTAGAAGAGAACGTGTTGATTACCTCAGCGGTATTCCTCATGATGTGCTTATGGGGGTTATGGTTTATACCTACCCATATACTTCTGATAGCCTCTTTGGCAGGAAA
>CALFHF010000006.1 GCA_937875855.1 uncultured Flavobacteriales bacterium | reverse complement strand
TGTAAATGATTATTCTAAAGTCAATTTATATTCTGATAGATGAGCGTTTTTCGTCTGGAATTGTATGATATATATTCCTCTGTTCAAGCCACTGACATCAAGCAAAATTGTTCCATTAATCATCACTGGATAAGTGGCCACAGTTCTTCCAAGTAGGTCAAGCACGTTTATGTTTTGAAGCTGAGCCTCTGACCAATCGATTCTCAATGTTTCATTTGCTGGGTTTGGGTACATATGAATATCTGAGAATGAAGGCTTTTCTATTCCTGTGAATACACTGCAATCAAGCGCTCCATTCAAATAATTGTTTCGAGCTGTAACAAAGGACTTCAAACCGTAAATGGTTCCTCCTCCTGGGCCACCACCGCTGGTGATATTGCTTTCTATATTCGTCTCGAATTGGGCGTTGGTGTACATTTTATTGGCATCGGCATAGACAGAACTCTGAATCAAATCCCGTATCTCATTGATACGAGCGTTCATGTCGGTAGAATTGAAAAAATTCTCCTGAAGAAAACACGCTTGTTCCTTATATAGAGCATAAAGTACAGGGTCGTTGAAGACCTTATCCAAAAGCGGGCGATCAGCATTTCTATAGTTCAAAGCCAACGATGTGATGTTATTCTGACCATTTGCATACGACCCGAAGGCCTCATTCGCGTCCCACTTGATCCAGTGCCACTTGTCGGTAGTCATGTTATGATATACGTAGTAGTTTCGTGCTGAACCCGTGTAGCTGTCTAGATTGCTGAAGAGGTTATCCAAGGCAGCAGAGCGCAGATATTCTGTGAATTCTATTCGGTTATCTACGTTGTCTTGAAACTCAGCTGCGGAAGAATTATTGATGAAATCTATCAATGAAATCAAGTCACTCCAATCGTTTATATCCTCATTGGTATTGAGTTCGTAGCGCGCCTCATAGCTGCTCTGTTCAGCGCCATAATAGACAAGATCAGCAGCATTTCCGCCACCGCTTGGGCCGCCACCAAAATTGTCCCCAGCTTTGAAAAGATTTCCATTATCATCAAGGATACTCCAGTCCAAGAATTGATCGTCTATCTGTTCTACAACTGTATAGAACCCCCATGGAACACCATTAAAGGTGACGTTAGCAAAACTCGAGCGAGGAGCAGTAATATCAGCGCTATGGCATACATCGAAGAAGACCTTCTCGCGCATACATGAAGGATCCTTGAACATATTACTGAAGTTCAATTTCTTAAGCCCGTCATAATTCTGTCCAGCTACGAATTCATTGAAATCTATTTTGAACGCCTTCTTATTTCCAGGATGACCGTAGCTTGAATTCCCTTTCAAGCGCACACCTACACTGTCAAAGGTATACGTCCCGGTTATGTCAGTCAGGGTGAGATCAGCCCAGAGGTAGATGTTCTCGGTAGCGTTATAATTGTCCACTAACGTGGTCCAATAGTCTGCTTCATAAAAACTCAAATCCACGGAGATAATCTGGTCTACCCCGAAGAGGTCATCGCCCTCTATCTGAGCTTTCAAATTGGGGATACTGAGGCTTGTAAAGAGGAATATAAGTATGATAGTTCGCATCGGAGCTTGGAAATTAGGGGGCATATCTTTTTTAGACGACATTGAAATTGAAATCATTCTGCAGTGGGGAAATTATTTTCTTGGAAATGAATGGTCAGGGTTAAATAGGAACTCTTTATCAGTCAAACTAAGCAGGAATGCAATCAAATCTACTTTGTCCTCAGGACTTAACGCAATTCCTTCAGAGAGTTCAGAGGCCAATGTGTTGCTTGACTGAATCCCCTCAGCATAATGAGTCAATACTTGGCTAAGGCTCCTAAATCGACCGTCATGCATGTATGGTTGGGAGAACTCCACATTACGCAAGGAGGGAACTTTGAACTTAAGAGAATCTCTAGGGTCTAGGGAGATTTTCACTCGGCCTAAATCTTTTAATTGCGGATCCATGAGAAGGCCATTGTTCTTGAATTCTCCTGAAGTGAAGAGAGGTTCTGTATGACACGAATTGCAATGTCTTTGGAATAAGTAATACCCTTTTTTCTCTTGGTTAGTGAATTGAACACCATCTTCCTTGCGCATCACCTTATCGTATTTCGAATTCGATGAGTTTAAAGTCAATTCGAATTGGGAGATTGCTTTTAGCAGGTATTCTCCAGTCACTTTTTCAGTACCAAATACTTCCTTGAAAAGATCAGGATATTGTGCTGAAGCATTAAGCTTTTCAATAACATGAGGCATGTCTTCACCCATTTCTGCTGGATGAGTAATAGGGGCTATGGCTTGCATATCTATGTGATTTACAGCTCCGTCCCACATAAAGTATCTTGACCAAGCAAGGTTCATCAGAGCCATGGAGTTTCGAGTACCAATGCTGTCTCTAATCCCATGACTCAGCGCATGGTCTACATGAGTGAACGCAGTAAAAGAGAGGTGACAATTTGCACAGGAAACGGTATTGTTTTCTGACAAAATAGGGTCATAGAAAAGTGCTCTTCCCAGCGCTATACCTTCTATAGTTAATGGGTTCTTGTTTAAGTCATAATGAGGAGCTGGCCAATACTCAGGGTAACTCAAAGTATAGGGTCTCAATCCTTGATCAAAAGAGGAGAGTAGGATCAGAAAACCCACTAGAAGACTTAGAATGAGCCATCTATTTCTCATACTTACAGGAGAAATATTTCGCAGCGATTATGGACATTTCCTTCGCCTTTTCACCGGGCGACATGATCTTAGAAATGGCTTCTAGGTC
>CALFHF010000005.1 GCA_937875855.1 uncultured Flavobacteriales bacterium | reverse complement strand
GCCGCAGCGGATTGCAAGATGACAAGCGACCTATAGGAAGTTTCATCTTCCTGGGCAGCACGGGCGTGGGTAAGACAGAATTGGCCAAGGCCCTTTCGGCTTACCTTTTCAATGACGAGCATGCCATGACGCGCATAGACATGAGCGAATATCAGGAGCGCCATTCGGTGAGCCGTTTGGTAGGATCGCCTCCTGGATATGTGGGCTATGAAGAAGGCGGGCAATTGACCGAGGCGGTGCGCAGGAAACCATATTCGGTAGTGCTCTTGGATGAGATAGAAAAAGCCCATCCTGATGTGTTCAACATCCTCCTCCAAGTCTTGGATGACGGCCGTTTAACAGACAACAAAGGCCGCGTGGTGAACTTCAAGAACACCATCATCATCATGACCTCCAACATGGGCAGTCAGATGATTCAAGATGCCTATGAAAAGAACAGCGCTGAAGGACTGGACTTCGATAGCGAGGAGCAATTGAAGAGCGATGTGCTTGCCCTTTTAAGAAAGACGCTACGCCCTGAGTTCCTGAACCGCATAGACGAGACTATTATGTTCCGTCCGTTGAGCAAGAAGGACATCGTTTCCATTGTGGACATACAGCTCAATATGCTCGCAAAGAGACTGCTAGAGCGAGGAATCAAACTGAAAGCCAGTGAGGACGCGAAGGCATACTTGGCCGAGGTAGGCTACGACCCTGCCTTTGGAGCGAGACCAGTAAAGCGTGTCATCCAGAAAGAAGTGCTGAATGAACTGTCAAAACAGCTTTTGGCAGGAAATATAGATGCAGCGAATAACGTTGTATTAGATGTCTTCGAGGGGAAGATCGTCTTCAGAAAGCCCATCAATAAGAAAGAGATGGCGGTATAAAATTTAAGAGCGTTTGGTTGTTTTGGTGGAAAGCCCTTCTCGCATCCTGTTCACAGGTCGGGAGGGGGTTTTTTCTTTTAAATCCATAATTTATAATGGCTGATGGAGACTGACTTCATTCGGTTCTGACGAATTGTGTGGAGTCCCCTCCCTCCTTGGGGGTCATGGGTGTGCGGGGAAATGGATTTCACCATCATTTCAATTTACATCCTCCCTGCTCTTATGAGAGAAGCCTTATCTTCGCGAGCCATCGCTTAAAAACCCTGCGTGTACCTCGATAGGATACTCCAACATCTTGAATCTGCCTCTGCTGAACCTGCTTTCAATATCTTGGAGCAGGACTATAGTTATGTGCAGTTTTCACAGCGGGTATCGGCTATTTACGCCCATCTCATGGGTTCTCCGGAGCTAATCATCGGAATCAGCATTGATGATCATGTGGATACCTATGCTAGTATTATCGCTGTCTGGCTCAGCGGAAAGACCATGGTTCCTTTGAATCTGGACTTGCCCGTTTCTCGGGTGCAAGCCATCTTGGATCAAACTGGAATTAAGAACGTTCTTGTCGCTTCTCCTGCTCATGATGGTAGTGCTTGGAAGTCGCTGGATGTAATAGCTACTCCTTCGTTGGACGGCATGGCGGCATTGAAGAATATGGCCAAGGCTTCGGATGACGCCTATATCCTCTTCACTTCTGGAAGTACAGGTGCGCCTAAGGGTGTTCCCATCAAGCACAGTGCTTTGGATGCTTTTACGGAGGCTTTCTTTGCTATGCCTCTTATGCTAAAAAAGGAAGACCGATTTCTTCAAATGTTCGAATTAACCTTCGACCTTTCCTTGATGTGCTACGTGATCCCATTGACTATTGGAGCCAGTGTGCACACGGTAGGAGATGAAGGCATGAAATACATGCAGATCTTCAGGATACTAGAGGATCACGCAATCAGCGTTGCGCTGATGGTACCTTCGGTATTAGCACATCTGAGACCTTACTTCGATGAAATAGATCTACCTGAGATGCGGTATAACCTCTTTTGCGGAGAAGCGCTACCGCAAGGCATCACAAGCGAATGGAAGCGCTCTGTTCCACATGCCGAGCTATACAATGTCTATGGCCCTACGGAGGCGACCATCTTCTGCATGACCCATCTCTACGGACCCCAGAGTAAGGCTACCAATGGAGTCCTAAGCATAGGTAAAGCCATGCATAACATGCAGATGACTGTCGTGGATAAACAAGGCAATCGATTACCGACAGGAGAAAAAGGAGAATTGTGTTTGGCTGGGCCGCAGCTCACCGCGGGCTATTGGAAGAATCCTGAGAAGAGCGCAGAAGTCTTTTTAGAATTAGAGGGAACGCGCTACTACCGCAGCGGAGATATCGCTTTGATGGATGAAGAAGGTGAATTCCATTATCTGGGAAGGGTAGATCAGCAGGTGAAAATAGAAGGCTTTCGAGTAGAATTGAGCGAGGTGGAACATTGGCTCAGAAAAGTAAGCGAGATAGCGCAAGTAGCGGCAGTGGTCATGGCCAATGAAATGGGCGCTCATCAGATCTTCAGTTTCTTGGAAACAGAAAACGAAGTGGATGAACAGGAGCTACGAGAGGAATTGAAAGCGCACCTTCCCTCCTATATGATCCCGAAGAAAATATCTGCACTCGCGAAGTTTCCGCTCAATGTGAACGGGAAGATTGATAGAAAAGCATTGAAAAGCCTTCTAGAGAAATGAGTACTTCCCTACTTTTTCGTCAGGCCAAGGCCAGTGACATCCCTTTTTTGGTAGAAGCGATCATCGCAGCTGAGAAAAGCGGGACAGATAGACTGAGTTATGCGACCATTTACGACTTGGAGGAGCCTGAAGTCGAGCGTCTCTTAAGCGAGATGTTGGACGAAGAAATAGGAGGTCAGGAACTCTGTTTTTCCTCCTTTCATATCCTAGAATCTGAAGAAAAACCAGCAGCGACTATGGCCGTGTGGATTGAAGGGGAAGAAGGAAGCAGTTCCGTTTTAAGATCAGCCTTACTCGCACATTATATCCCCATGGATAATCTGAAAAAGGCTATGGCTTTCCGCCCAGTATTCACTGACTTACGTATGGACAGAACGGAAGGAAGTCTGCAGATGGAGAGCATTTATGTCGCGCCAGAAGAAAGGGGAAAAGGGCATTTAAGCGCATTGATGAAGCACATTTCAGCGCAGTATAAGGGCAAGACAAAGCGGGCAGAACTGCAGGTAGATGGAGAGAACAT
Source organism: uncultured Flavobacteriales bacterium (assembly GCA_937875855.1). Classification (GTDB taxonomy): domain Bacteria; phylum Bacteroidota; class Bacteroidia; order Flavobacteriales_D; family JABDKJ01; genus JABDLZ01. The sequence continues at coordinate 4,414 of CALFHF010000005.1, read as the reverse complement.
AAGAGCCATCAATGCTTATGAAAAGATAGGCTTTCGTATATCTTTGGAACGTCAGAGCGATAAGGCTGATGCGTTACGGATTCTGCCTTCCAATAAGAAATGTGCAATGACCCTGGACTTATAGAACATGGAAAGAAAAGAACTTGTAAGTCGTGTTGAAGAAATCTATAAAGAAATCTTAGAGGTGGACGCCATCACATTGAGTGATGAAATGACCGCCAATGATGTGGAAGGTTGGGATTCCTTGACGCATTCACTCTTGATCAATCAGGTGCAAAAGGAGTTTGAAGTGAAGTTCAAATTAAGAGAAGTCATCTCCTTGAAAAATGTCGGAGAGCTCTTCAATCTCATTGAAAGCAAACTAGCCTGACCCCATGAGTCTGGACTCAGTCCTCTTCCTTATTGGGTTCATTGCTTTTTTGATCCTGTATTACCTCATTCGTTCCAAGACCGGACGTAAAGGCCTTCTCCTTGCCGCCAGTGCGCTATTCATCGCCTATGCGGACATAGATTTCTTGATTATCGCAATGCTCTTTGCCTTCATCAATTTCACATTGGGGAAAAGCATGTCTACTTCCGTTTCTGAAAAAAAGAAACGCATCATTTATATAACGGGTATTGTCCTGAACATTCTTGGATTGGCCTTGTTCAAGTATGTAGATTTCATCAGTCTCAATCTGAACGAATTCCTTTTTGATGGACGAGCCACTCTTCCCTATTTGAATGTCATCTTACCCCTCGGAATCTCCTATTACACCTTTCAAAGCATCGGATACCTCTTCGATGTCTACCATGAAAATGACGATGTTGAAGAGAGTTTCTTAGACTTCTCTGTCTTCCTCTTGTTCTTCCCTAAATTCGCAGGCGGTCCTATTGAAAGAGGATATAATTTCCTTCCTCAATTAAAGGATTCGGAAGCTCAGCTTTTCGAAACATCGAATTTCAAAAGTGGGCTACGTTTATTCACTTGGGGACTCTTCAAGAAAGTTGTTGTATCCACAGCCTTATGGAAACTTATCGGTCCTGCCTATGCAGATATTGGATCTTTCCACGGAATCTCACTGATCATGGTCGCATTCATATACCCCTTTCAGATCTACGCTGAATTCTCAGGTTATACCGATATGGCATTGGGCGCAGCACGCATGATGGGCCTTAAGCTTTCGCCCAATTTCAATGCGCCTTTCACTGCTACATCCATTTCAGATTTCTGGCGCAGATGGCATATCTCCCTCTCTACCTGGGTCAGCGACTACATCTTTACGCCATTGAGCATGAAGATCGCATTGGCAAAGGACTGGGGGAAAATGGGGATTATCATCGCTCTATCTTCTAGTTTCTTGATTTTGGGTATATGGCATGGTGCGCAATGGACGTATATTGCTTTCGGGGTAATCCAAGCGTTGTTCATCTCCTATGAGATTATGACACGAAAGCAGAGAGGGAGTTGGAAGAAGAAATCTAATCCCCAGTTCTATGAACGTTCAAGCAATATCATTACTGTCAGTTTATATGCATTAAGCTGCATCTTTTTTGGGGTAAAAACCATGTCGGATGGATTTCTATTCTTCCAACAGATGTTTAGCGGAATAGGCGAAAGTGTTTTGGCTGCAATTAAGAACGAAGAACTAGCCAGGCAGCACATAATGTATATGGGAATGGACTCCAGTGTGTTGCTTAAAGCTTTAGTCTTGTTTGGGTTATTCATGTGGATTCAGCGATGGATTGACAACAAAGGAATGGACACTTTATTGGATGAACAATCAACCCTGACTAGATGGGCTTCCTATTACGCTATTGTTGCAATGATCTTCTTTAATTCCAATGAAGCTGTTTCCTTTTTATATGGCACATTCTGATGGGTGATTTCAAGAACATATTGCTCCGTATGGTACTGTTTAGCAGTCCATTCTTGCTGGTCATTGGAAGCTATATTGCCTTGGATCCTTTCAAGGTCATGTTCGACTATAGTTTGATAGAACCGAGCTATAAGAACGTAGTCACAGATTATATGCGCACAGAGGAGTTGCTAAAGGACTATGAAGAGAAGCGCTACAACACCTTCACGCTCGGCAATTCCCAGATTCAAGCCTTCAAGCAGGAATATCCTGCCATGACCCCTTATGCGTCATATGCTGATCTACATAATCCAGGAGAGAGCATCTGGAATGTCTACAAGAAAATAAAGTTGATCGATAGTCTGGGATTGAAACTAGACCATGTGCTCATCATCATGAATGCCCCATTAATCAATAATGTGCGCAACAGCAATCCAGCGTACTACGGCACTAAGTATATCCACCATCCATTGACTTCAGGACAGTCTTGGTACGATTTTCAAATAGATTGCTTTAGGTTTTACTTGGCTGATTTCTATTTCCTCAAATACTTGGACTTCAACATATTTAAAAACTATAGGTCCTATATGGAAGGGGTTATTCCTAAAGGGGTAGCACTTTATGAGCAGGCCGAGAAAGCCAAAAGCATATCACCTTTGGAAGATCCTCTCCAAGTGAATTACTTCTATGATGAGAAGGTGGAAAAGCATCCAGTGCTTCAGATAGAAAGCGCAGACAGGGATCTACTGTATGAGATGAAGGCTATCTTGAGTCGACACGAGAGCAAATTGTGTTTGATTTTTCCGCCTAATCAGGAAGTAGAGAAAATAGACTTAGAGGTATTTAGAGAATTTCAAACCATTTTTGGTGAATCCTCAGTGTTCGATTTCACAGGAAAGAACAACGTCATTTTCTCAGATACTGACTTCATAGATGACGTGCATTTCAAGCCAGAGGTGGCCCGAAGGATTTTGAGGAAGATAAAGACTCAAGGCTTCGAATTCTGAATCCTTGTAGAGTTTAGGACATAAAAAAAGGGGCGGTATTACCGCCCCTTTCTTATTTCATTTACTGAGATAATCAGTTCTTGATCACTCTCTGAACGTTGATTACGTCACCTACTTGTATCTCTACAAAGTACATTCCGCTTTCCATTCCGCTCAAGTCGATGTTCACTTGCTGACTCATAGGCGTCTGGATCTTAGCAACGGTCGCTCCTAAGATGTTCCTTACCACCACTGAATTGATGTTCTCTGTCCCTCTTACTGTGAAGTTTCCTTCCGTTGGGTTAGGGAAAATCTGGAATAAGTCCTGTGTATACTCACTCAGTCCCACTATTCCAAAATCAAAGACCACATCGTCAACGTACATCTCACAACTCGCATCTATTGAATAGAAATCTATTCCTGTGAACGTGGTCGCTGTTCCGCTTCCTGCATTTGCTACATAGGGTGCAGCCACTAATACATCTACGCCATCAATGCTCAAGGAATGTGTCATCGTGGTCATGTTCACATTGATCATTACATCGAACCATGTCGCTTCTGGATAGGTGAAGGTCTCTGCCAATTGTTGGAATGATCCTACTCCTGGTGCTCCGCCATTTTGATTCAAGAATGCTTGATAGATGAATGCCGTTCCGATGGTCGGATTTGCTTGAATGTTGAAGAATCCTGTTGCGCCTGTTGGTATGTACATCTTCCATTGAAGATCCCAGCTTCCTGTGATCTGGTCTCCGGTCAACAACATGACATCTTGAACTCCATCATTGGCGATGAGCACACTTTGTGTGTTGCTGAATGCCTGTGCATCGGTTACAATCGCATCTTCAGCTGTACCTAATGTTCCTGACCAGGTGCTCCAATGTGCGCCTTGACCGTTCATTACGCCCAAGTCATAGCTATCTATGTTATCACAGATGATGGCTCCTGGTGATGGGCATGGGTCCAATGAAGAAACTTCATCTACCACTACGTCATCTATATAATACCTGTTCGCTGCATCTATCGAGTAGAAATCTACGGATGATAGCGCATCTCCATTGGCGTTAGTGTATGGGATCATTCCTACTTCTACTCCATTTATGCTCAGGATCATTTGATCTGCATCCAAGTCTATCGCATGATGTACATCGAACCATGCATCCTCTGGGTAGCTGAAGCTTAGTGCTCCTGCTGTTCCTGTTCCTGGTGTTGCGCCTCCTTGGTTGAACAGTATCTCTTCTATATAGGCGGTTCCTATGGCTGCTGATCCTTGGAAGTTATAGTAGGCCGTTGCTCCTGCTGGCACGTACATCTTCCAGCTCACTTCCCAGCTTCCTGCTGACTGGTCTCCCATCAACAGAAGTGCATCTTGCGCTCCTCCTTCTTGGATTAAGATACTCTGGTCATTGGAGAATGCCTGCTCATCGGTCACGATAGCATCTTCTGCTCCTCCTATGGTTCCTGACCAGGTGCTCCAATGTGCGCCTTGGCCATTCATCACTCCTAGGGTGTAGGAATCTATATTGTCACAGATGTAGGCAGCTGGTGCTGGGCATTCTACTACTCCTACTACTGAACGAACTTCCATATCGA
>CALFHF010000004.1 GCA_937875855.1 uncultured Flavobacteriales bacterium | reverse complement strand
GCGGGAGTAGCTCAGTTGGTAGAGCATCAGCCTTCCAAGCTGAGGGTCGCGGGTTCGAGTCTCGTCTCCCGCTCAAGTAATGTCTTGAGTGTACGGACATTAAACTGCATCACTTTTTATGTGATGCAGCTGCCGATGTAGCTCAGGGGTAGAGCGTTTCCTTGGTAAGGAAGAGGTCAGGGGTTCAATTCCCCTCATTGGCTCCACGGTAAGACTTTTTATTAAGAACAAAGAACAAAGAACAAAGAACAAAAACTAATAGCAATGGCTAAAGAAACCTTCGACCGCTCCAAGCCGCACGTCAACATAGGGACCATAGGTCACGTTGACCACGGTAAAACCACCCTAACTGCCGCAATCACTTCGGTTTTGGCGGAAGCAGGGCTATCTGAAAAGAAAAGCTTCGATTCTATCGACAACGCTCCTGAAGAAAAAGAACGTGGTATCACTATCAATACATCACACGTTGAATACACTACATTGACGCGTCACTATGCTCACGTTGACTGTCCTGGTCACGCGGATTATGTGAAGAACATGGTAACAGGTGCTGCCCAGATGGACGGTGCCATCCTTGTTGTTGCTGCAACTGATGGCCCGATGCCACAAACTCGTGAGCACATCCTTCTTGGACGTCAGGTAGGAGTTCCTCGTATGGTTGTATTCATGAATAAAGTGGATATGGTCGATGACGCTGAGCTTCTTGAGCTCGTTGAGATGGAGATTAGAGAATTGCTTTCATTCTATGATTACGATGGTGATAACACTCCTGTCATCCAAGGTTCTGCACTAGGTGCATTGAACGGAGATGCTAAGTGGTCTGCTACCGTTATGGAATTGATGGAAGCTGTTGATACTTGGATTGAGATTCCACCACGTGAAATAGACAAGCCATTCCTTATGTCTGTTGAAGACGTATTCTCTATTACAGGTAGAGGTACTGTTGCTACTGGACGTATCGAGCAAGGTATTGTTAACTCTGGAGAGGAAGTTGAAATCCTTGGTATGCAAGAGAACAAGATGAAGAGCACAGTTACTGGTGTTGAAATGTTCCGTAAGATCCTAAATCGCGGAGAAGCTGGTGACAACGTTGGTCTTCTACTTCGTGGTATCGACAAGGCTATGATTAAGCGTGGAATGGTTATCGCCAAGCCAGGTTCTATCACTCCTCACACGGAGTTCAAAGCTGAAATCTACGTACTTAAGAAAGAAGAAGGTGGACGTCACACCCCATTCCATAACAGGTATCGTCCACAGTTCTACTTCCGTACTACAGATGTAACAGGTGAGGTATTGTTGGATGAAGGACGTGAGATGGTTATGCCAGGTGATAACGTGTCAGTCAATGTGAGACTTATCGTTCCTGTAGCAATGGATAAGGGTCTTCGCTTCGCGATTCGTGAAGGTGGACGTACCGTTGGTGCTGGTCAGGTGACCGAGATCACTAAGTGATCCTAGAATAATAATGAACATTGGCGAGGTGGACCTTCAATGGTCCACCTTTGCCTATGTTATTAAGTAACCAAGTTTGACTTGGGTTGGTAGATCTTCCTGAGCAGACATACGGGTGTAGCTCAGTTGGTAGAGCAGAGGTCTCCAAAACCTAAGGTCGTGAGTTCAAGTCTTACCTCCCGTGCAAAGAAGAAAACTAATGGCAGGAATTAAAAGCTATTTCGCAGAGTCCTATACTGAGTTGATGCACAAAGTGTCTTGGCCTACGTGGAAAGACCTTCAAAGCAGCGCTATCGTGGTGTTGATTGCGTCTATGATCATCGCATTGATTGTATTCGTCATGGATTATGTCTTCGGGGTGAATTCTGGTGACACCTTGTGGAAAGGAGTCCTTGGATTCTTCTACAGCATATTCTGAGTAGCTACAAGCTGACCATTAAAAGATCTGAAATGAGCGATATTGAAAAGAAGTGGTACGTAGTCCGAGCCATCAGTGGTAAGGAAAAGAAAGTGAAGGAATTCATTGAATTGGAGATTTCACGTGCCGGCCTTTCTGATTATGTCGAGCAGGTATTGATTGCTCAAGAAAAAGTGTTCCAGATTAGGAACGGAAAGAAAGTTAGTAAGGAACGCAGTATATTCCCAGGCTATGTGCTTATTGAAGCAGCTTTAGTGGGGGAGGTTCCTCACATAATCAAGAGTGTGACGAACGTCATCGGTTTCCTTGGTGCTGAGAAAAGAGGTGAACCACTTCCGCTGAGAATGTCTGAAGTAAATAGAATTCTTGGAAAACTAGATCAGCTCGCTGAAAGCGATGCTCAATTCGCTATTCCTTTCATTGTGGGAGAATCTGTGAAAGTAATAGATGGCCCATTCAACAACTTCACAGGTGTGATCGAAGAGATCAACGAAGAGAAGAAGAAGTTGAAGGTCATGGTAAAGATTTTTGGACGCAAGACCCCTCTAGAATTGGGGTATATGCAAGTAGAGAAAGAGTAATTTTTTTGAATCAGTTGTTAGTTCTGTCTCCGCCTTGGCAGAGAGCTTCCCATGGACGATCAACACTATTAATAACGTAGAATGGCAAAAGAGGTCAGTGCTTTGATCAAATTGCAGGTAAAAGGTGGCGCAGCCAATCCATCACCCCCAGTAGGACCAGCACTTGGTGCTAAGGGTGTGAACATTATGGACTTTTGCAAACAGTTCAACGCTAGAACCCAAGATAAGGCAGGCAAAGTCTGTCCAGTTGTTATCACGGTGTATTCTGATAAATCATTTGAATTTGTCATCAAAACACCGCCAGCAGCTGTACAATTAAAAGACGCTGCCAAGCTTAAGTCAGGATCCGCTGAATCCAATAGGAAGAAAGTGGCAAATGTCTCTTGGGATGTAGTTAGAACTATAGCAGAAGACAAAATGGAGGATTTGAACTGTTTCACTATCGAGTCTGCAATGAAGATGGTAGCCGGTACTGCTCGCAGTATGGGTATTACCGTCAAAGGTGGCTCTTCTCCATTTTAACAATACTTCGGAACAATGGCAAAAACTTCAAAGCGAATGCAAGATGCATTGTCGAAGTACGACAGTACAATTACATACAGCCTGAGTGATGCGTCAAGCATCATCAAGGAGATAACCAAGACTAAATTCGATGCATCTGTTGATGTAGCGGTTAAGCTTGGTGTCGATCCACGACAAGCCAATCAAATGGTGCGTGGAACGGTCTCACTACCTCACGGTACAGGAAAGGATGTTAGGGTACTCGTACTTTGCTCTGCTGACAAAGAAGGTGAAGCTACCGAGGCTGGTGCTGATTTCGTTGGGTTAGATGAATACGTAGCTAAGATCAAAGCTGGTTGGACGGACGTAGACGTCATCGTATGTACACCTAACGTGATGGCACAAGTCGGAGCCTTGGGAAGGATATTAGGACCTCGCGGTCTTATGCCTAACCCTAAGACCGGTACTGTTACTATGGATGTGGGCAAAGCTGTCCAAGATGTCAAAGCTGGAAAGATCGACTTCCGTGTAGATAAATACGGAATCGTTCATGCCGCGGTCGGAAAAGTCTCTTTCGAGAGCTCGAAGATTGAGGAGAATGCCAGGGAACTACTGCAGACGATAGTGAAGCTCAAACCAAGTGCCTCTAAAGGCATTTATATTAAGAGCATCTTCCTGTCATCTTCAATGAGCCCTAGTATCCAGATTGACTCGAAGTCAGTGTCGAATGCTTGAAACTAGATAAACGAACAGAAAATGACCAGAGAAGAAAAAAACAAGTTCATTGATGAACTTGCTGTTAAGATCAGCTCGGGTTCGGTTTTTTATCTAGCAGATACATCCGAACTCACGGTAGAGAATACCAATAAATTGAGAAGATCCTGTTTCAAAAGCAACATACAGTTGCAAGTCGTGAAAAATGCACTTCTGTTGAAGGCATTTGAACGCATTGAAGGGGTCGACTACTCTGAAATGTATGATGTGCTCCGTGGGCCTACTTCCCTCATGATAAGTGAGGTAGGAAACGCTCCCGCAAAACTCATCAAGGATTTTAGAAAAAAACATGAGAAGCCTATACTTAAAGGTGCTTTCATAGATTCAGCTATATATTTAGGTGACGATAAACTGGAAATGCTTGCTTCGCTAAAATCGAAGGAAGAACTTATTGGAGATGTCATTGCACTCCTCCAATCTCCAGCGAAAAACGTCATCTCGGCCCTCAAATCGGGTGGTCAGACTATAGCCGGTCTTTTAAAGACTTTGGAAGAAAGGCAATCAGCTTAACAGAACGTAACAATAACTCACAAATCATAATAACATGGCAGATATCAAAGCACTCGCAGAAGAGCTTGTGAATCTCACAGTAAAAGACGTAAACGAACTCGCTACCATCCTTAAGGATGAGTACGGTATCGAACCAGCTGCAGCTGCAGTGGCCTTCGCAGGCCCAGCAGGAGGTGGTGATGGTGGTGCCGCTGTTGAAGAGAAAACAGAGTTCGATGTTATCCTTAAGGCAGCTGGCCCTAATAAGCTAGCTATCGTAAAGGCTGTGAAAGAACTCACCGGTCTTGGCTTGAAAGAAGCTAAGGACTTGGTGGACAGTGCTCCTAGCGCACTCAAGGAAGGTGTTTCTAAAGATGAGGCCGAAGGCCTTAAGAAGCAACTTGAGGAAGCAGGAGCAGAGGTGGAGCTTAAGTAAGCCCCAACTCACTAGATTTCCTTAAGGTTCAGACCCTGAAGTATGACTTCAGGGTCTGAACCCTTTCCTGTTTGTCAGGAAACCAATTTTTTACATATAGCCTTCAGAAACCCACATCACTAGCTTGAGATGAAGAAGAATACAGAAAGGATCAATTTCTCTAAGAGCCCATTCAAGACCGATTATCCTGATTTCTTGGATATCCAATTGAAATCATTCAAGGAGTTCTTTCAGCTGGAAACCAACCCAGAGGATCGCAAAACAGAAGGTCTATTCAGAGTTTTCTCTGATAACTTCCCTATTACTGATACCCGAAATCAGTTCGTCTTGGAGTTCCAAGACTATTTCATAGATCCTCCCCGCTACACCATTCAGGAATGTATCGATAGAGGTGTGACCTATGCTGTTCCGCTTAAAGCGAAACTTAAACTGTATTGTACTGACCCTGAACACGAGGACTTCGAAACCATCGTACAGGACGTGTACTTAGGTACCATTCCTTATATGTCACCTAAAGGTTCATTCATCGTTAACGGTGCTGAACGTGTAATCGTTTCACAGCTTCATCGCAGCCCGGGTGTATTCTTTAGCCAAAGCCATCACGCTAATGGTTCGAAGCTTTACTCTGCTAGGGTTATTCCTTTTAAGGGATCTTGGATCGAATTCGCTACTGACATAAATAATGTCATGTATGCCTATATTGACCGTAAGAAAAAATTACCTGTAACTACACTACTTCGTGCCATTGGTTTTGAAACTGATAAGGACATCCTCGAGATTTTCGGTCTTGCTGATGAAGTGAAGGTGTCCAAAGCAGGAGTCAAGAAATGCCTAGGCCGTAAGTTGGCTGCGCGTGTCTTGAAGACTTGGATTGAAGACTTCGTAGATGAAGATACAGGTGAAGTAGTTTCTATCGAACGTAACGAAGTCGTATTGGATAGGGAGACTATCCTTGAAAAAGAACATGTTGATCTTATCGCTGATTCAGGTGCTAAGACCATCATCCTTCATAAGGAGAACGTGAACACAGCTGATTTTACAATCATCTACAATACGCTTCATAAGGATACTTCTAATTCTGAAAAAGAAGCTGTAGAGCACATCTACCGTCAATTAAGAAATGCCGAGCCACCAGACCTCGAGACAGCTCGTGGTGTAATTGACAAGCTCTTCTTCTCTGAGCAACGTTATGACTTAGGTGATGTTGGACGTTTCAGAATCAACAGAAAATTAGGTCATAGCCTGACCAACGACAATAGAACCTTAACCAAGGAAGACATCATCTGCATTATTAAGCATTTGATTGAATTGGTGAACTCCAAGACTGATGTCGATGATATCGACCACTTGAGTAACAGAAGGGTTAGAACTGTAGGTGAGCAATTGTATTCTCAATTTGGAGTTGGTCTTGCTCGTATGGCAAGGACTATTCGTGAACGTATGAACGTTCGTGATAATGAGGTATTCACTCCCACTGATTTGATCAACGCGAAGACACTTTCTTCCGTAATCAATTCATTCTTTGGAACGAATCAGCTATCTCAGTTCATGGACCAAACAAATCCGTTGGCCGAGATTACGCACAAGCGTAGAATGTCAGCACTAGGACCTGGAGGACTCTCCAGAGAGCGTGCAGGATTCGAGGTTCGTGACGTACACTATACGCACTACGGAAGACTTTGTACTATTGAAACCCCTGAGGGTCCTAACATTGGATTGATTAGTTCAATGTGTGTATTTGCTAAAGTGAACAAACTTGGATTTATCGAGACTCCTTATATGGAGGTTAAGAACGGTAAAGTCAAGAAAGACACTATGACCTATCTCAGCGCAGAAGAGGAGGATGATAAAATCATCGCTCAGGCTAATGCCGATGTAGATAAGAAAGGTGAATTTCAGACGAAGATTGTTAAGACGCGTCAGAGAGGTGACTTCCCATTGGTTGCACCTGAGGAGATTCATTACATGGACATGGCTCCTAACCAGATTGCCTCTATCGCGGCATCGCTTATCCCATTCCTTGAGAATGATGACGCGAACCGTGCCTTGATGGGATCTAACATGATGCGTCAGGCTGTTCCGCTTTTGATACCACAAGCTCCTTATGTGGGAACTGGTCTTGAGCACCTAGTAGCTCGTGACTCTCGTGTGCTTCACTCTGCTGAAGGAGATGGTAAAGTAGAATATGTGGATGCAACTAAGATTGTTATCCGCTATGACCGTTCTGATGACGAGCGTCTATTGAGCTTTGAAGATGACGTAAAGGAATATCAGATCACTAAATTCCAGAAGACTAACCAAGGTACAGTGATGAACCTAAGACCTATAGTGAGTCTTGGACAGCGCGTAGAATTGGGAGATGTTCTCTGTGAAGGATACGGAACTGAAAATGGAGAACTTGCACTCGGAAGAAACCTGAAAGTGGCCTTCATGCCCTGGAAAGGATACAACTTCGAGGATGCGATAGTGATTTCAGAGAAAGTAGTAAAGGATGACTTGTTCACCTCTGTTCACATAGATGAGTACACGCTAGAAGTGCGTGATACCAAGCGTGGAATGGAAGAACTGACTGCTGATATCCCTAACGTTTCTGAAGAAGCAACTAAGGACTTGGATGAGCACGGAATGATCCGCGTAGGAGCTGAAGTGAACGAAGGAGATATCCTTATCGGTAAAGTCACTCCAAAAGGTGAATCTGATCCATCCCCTGAAGAGAAACTCTTAAGAGCCATCTTCGGAGATAAAGCAGGTGATGTAAAAGATGCATCCCTTAAAGCGCATCCATCTCTTAAAGGGGTAGTTGTTGACAAGAAACTATTCTCTAGAGCGGTGAAGGACAGAAAAGCGAAAGCTACTGACAAGCCCATCTTGGATCAGCTAGAAAAAGAACAGAATGAAGAGCTGAAGGAATTAAAGAATACCATCATTCAGAAGGTATTCAAATTGGTCAGCGGTAAAACTTCACAAGGAGTGTTCAATCACTACCGTGAAGAGTTCATCAAGAAAGGAGTGAAGTTCACTCAGAAGGCCCTTGAGAAAGTAGATTATGAAGTAGTAAATCCTAAAGGATGGACTACTGATGATGAATTGAACAAGAGCATTGAAGTCTTGCTGCATAACTACAGCTTGATGAACAATGACATCTTAGGAAAATACAAGCGTAAGAGCTTCCAAGTTTCTGTAGGAGATGAGCTTCCCACTGGAATAATCAAGATGGCCAAAGTCTATATCGCCAAGAAGCGTAAGCTGAAAGTAGGAGATAAGATGGCAGGACGTCACGGAAATAAGGGTATCGTAGCGAAGATTGTCCGTGAAGAGGATATGCCGTACCTAGAAGATGGAACTCCAGTAGATATCGTATTGAATCCACTGGGTGTGCCTTCAAGGATGAACCTTGGACAGATCTATGAGACTGTGCTTGGTTGGGCAGGAGAGAAGCTTGGATTGAAATTCGCTACTCCAATTTTCGATGGTGCAACAGTAGATGACATTGTCAGCTATACTAAGAAAGCGGGAATTCCTACATACGGGACTACATATTTGAGTGATGGTGAGACTGGACATCGTTTCGATCAGCCAGCAACAGTGGGTATCATTTATATGATCAAGCTCTCGCACATGGTTGACGATAAGATGCACGCTCGTTCAATAGGACCATACTCGCTCATTACTCAACAACCGTTGGGTGGTAAGGCGCAGTTCGGTGGTCAGCGTTTTGGAGAGATGGAGGTATGGGCACTCGAAGCATTCGGTGCCGCCAATATCCTTCAGGAAATCCTCACTGTGAAGTCAGATGACGTCATAGGAAGAGCCAAAGCGTATGAGAGTATCGTGAAAGGAGAACCACTACCTAAACCAGGTATACCGGAGTCCTTCAACGTACTCTTGAACGAATTAGCTGGATTGGGATTGAATGTCTCATTAGATTAATTGAAATCTCTTTCATCACATTAGCAACAAGATATCATGGCATTACAAAGGGATAGAATAGGACAAAGCGACTTCAACACAATTACAATCAGCCTGGCATCACCTGAGCAGATTTTGGAGCGCTCATTCGGAGAAGTACTTAAGCCAGAAACCATCAACTACAGGACGTATAAGCCTGAGCGTGATGGATTGTTCTGCGAGAGGATCTTCGGGCCAACAAAAGATTACGAATGTCACTGCGGTAAATACAAGCGTATCCGTTATAAAGGGATTGTCTGTGACCGTTGTGGAGTAGAAGTTACTGAGAAAAAAGTGCGTAGAGAACGTATGGGACACATCCAATTGGTGGTGCCTGTTGCTCATATCTGGTACTTCCGTTCTCTTCCTAACAAAATGGGTTATTTGCTCGGACTTCCTTCTAAGAAGTTGGATCAGATCATCTATTATGAGCGTTATGTAGTCATCAATGCAGGAGGCGCAGTCAATAACGAAGGCGAACCTGTGAACTACTTGGATTTCCTTTCTGAGGAAGAGTATTTGGATGCTTTGGATCGTATGCCTAAAGAGAATCAGTATTTAGATGATTCTGACCCTAATAAGTTCATAGCGAAGATGGGTGCTGAGTCTCTATATGAGCTCTTGAAGCGTCTTGACTTGGACCAACTATCTTATGATCTTAGACATGCTGCGAATACTGAAACTTCTCAGCAGAGAAAGAATGAAGCATTGAAGAGACTACAAGTAGTGGAGTCTTTCCGTGATGCGAATTCTAGAATCAAGAACAACCCTGAGTGGATGATTGTGAAGGCTGTGCCTGTGATTCCGCCAGAACTTCGTCCATTGGTGCCACTAGATGGTGGTCGTTTTGCGACTTCGGATTTGAATGACCTGTATCGTAGGGTAATCATCCGTAATAACCGTCTGAAGCGTCTTTTAGAGATTAAAGCTCCGGAAGTAATCTTGAGGAACGAGAAGCGTATGCTTCAGGAATCTGTGGATTCATTGTTCGATAACTCCAGAAAGTCTAGCGCTGTGAAAACAGATGCGAACCGTCCATTGAAATCTTTAAGCGATAGCTTGAAAGGAAAGCAAGGTCGTTTCCGTCAAAACCTACTTGGTAAGCGTGTAGACTATTCAGCACGTTCGGTCATTGTCGTTGGACCTAACTTGAAGCTCCATGAATGTGGTCTTCCTAAGGACATGGCAGCTGAGCTCTTTAAGCCATTCATCATTCGTAAGATGATTGAAAGAGGTATCGTGAAAACGGTGAAGAGTGCAAAGAAGATTGTAGACAGGAAAGAACCAGTAGTTTGGGATATCCTTGAGAACGTATTGAAAGGTCACCCAGTGCTACTAAACAGAGCACCGACCCTTCACCGTCTGGGTATCCAAGCGTTCCAGCCTAAGATGATTGAAGGAAAAGCGATTCGTCTTCACCCATTGGTATGTACAGCATTCAACGCTGACTTTGATGGTGACCAGATGGCTGTCCACCTTCCATTAGGAAATGCTGCAATCATGGAAGCGCAATTGCTCATGCTTGCCTCTCACAATATTTTGAATCCAGCAAATGGGGCACCTATTACCGTTCCTTCACAGGACATGGTCTTGGGACTGTATTATATCACCAAAGCGAAGAAGAGCGATAAGGATCTTGTCGTGAAGGGAGAAGGACTTACCTTTTACTCTCCTGAGGAAGTAATCATTGCGAACAATGAAAAGCGTCTTGAATTACACGCTGTCATAAAAGTGAGAATCCCTACTAAAGATGGTACAGGATTCGAGATGATTGAAACTACCTGTGGAAGAGTAATCTTTAACGAAGTAGTGCCAAAAGGAGTAGGTTATATCAATGAACTTCTGACCAAGAAATCCCTTAGGGACATTATCGGAAGAATCATGAAGGAAGTGGGTGTCTCTAAAACAGCACACTTCTTGGATGAAATCAAGGACCTAGGATTCCGTATGGCATTCGAAGGAGGTCTATCCTTTAACTTGGAGGATGTAATCATTCCACCAGAGAAAGATAAATTAGTAGAAAAGGCCGTTAAAGAAGTAGATGCCATCCTGGCTAACTACAATATGGGTCTTATTACTAATAATGAGCGTTATAACCAGACTATTGATATCTGGACGCACACGAATAGTCGATTGACCAATATCTTGATGGACCGTTTGAAGACCGATAAATTCGGATTCAACTCTATCTATATGATGTTTG
>CALFHF010000003.1 GCA_937875855.1 uncultured Flavobacteriales bacterium | reverse complement strand
ACAATTCCTAAAGAACAGCTCAATGGCCGCTCTTGGCTTAGGACTTCTTGGAAGTACAAAGGCAGCACCTAGCCCTTCAGAAGCATTCCCTACAAATGCTCCAGATTGTAATCCGACCACAGTGGATTATTACGGTCAAGGGCCTTTTTACACCGCCAATGCTCCTGTCCTCAGCGATAACATCCTAGCCCCGTCTACTGAAACTGGCATCCGCCTTATTATATCAGGAAGGGTTTTGAATCTGTCTTGTGATGAATATCTTCCTGATACCACCATTGATATTTGGCATGCTAACCATAATGGAGCATATGATAATTCAGGATTTAATCTGCGCGGAAAAGTGATCTCAAACAGTCAAGGGTTTTACATATTCGAGACTATAGTCCCTGGTAAGTATTTGAACGGAAGTGCCTACAGACCTTCACATATTCACTTTAAGATAAGTCCTCCGGGATTCAGCACACTCACTACTCAGCTTTATTTTGAAGGCGACACCGACATTCCTGCTGATGCAGCAGCCTCCATCACCAGTGGGCAATATGACGCATCACACAGGATTATTTCCCTCACCACCAATGCCAATGAAGAGCTTGAAGGAACATGGGATATAGTCTTGAATGGAGATGGAGTTACGCTAGGTCTTAATGACTTGCACCTTGATAAAGGAGTGATTTATTCTATCAGCCCCAATCCTTTTTCTGATCGCGTTGAAATACGCTACGGGATTTTCAAATCAGCTCGTGTGGGACTTTTAGTCTATGATATTGAAGGAAGGTTGGTAGCCACTTTGGAGGATAGAGAACTTGGCCCTGAAAAATATACTGCTGTTTGGCAGCCTAGTTCCTACATGTCAGATGGACATTATTTCATTGCGCTTAAGGTCAATGACATCCAAGTGAATTACATGAAAGTGATACTTGGCAAGTACTGAGTTGACAACCTACTTCAGCACGCAGATTATCTCTATGTCCACATCCTTGGACACCATGAATGTACCTGTGTCTTTTCCTACTTCATAGTCATAGCGACTCACACTGATGCTCCCTGTCAAGGTGTTATTCTCCAACGTGAATGGAATTTCAACTGGTCTTGATACTCCATGCATCGTTAAATCTCCTTTGGCCATATAGCCAGCATCAGTTTTAACTACTTGCGTAGAGACGAAACAAATAGTTGGAAATTTCTCGACATTGAAAAAATCAACTGTCTTCAAGTGATGGTCTCTCTTTTCTAACCCTGTGTTCACTGTGGAAGCATCTACGCACACATTAAAACTTGTGCTAGATAGCTTGTCCTTCTGAACATGACCTTCACCTTTCATTCCCGTAAATGTTCCTTTGACCGTATTCACTTTCATATTCCCGATGGAGAAATTCACAATGGAATTAGCTAAATCGATTTGCTGGGCAGACAGACTTACTGAGAACGTAGCAACTAGGAAAATGAGGGCTGACAAGATGGATTTCATAAGAGGTGTTTTATGCCGCGAATGTATCAAGATCAACGCCAAAATCAAGGCAGAGCATCTCGCAGATAATCAGAAGTCATGAGGTATAAGTAGATGGAGCCTCATGTTTCTTTATAGCGAAGACAAGGCTGCTCCAGAGCTCAGCATAGTGGTAGAACTAGAAGTTGCACGTGATAAGGTTAAAACGGGCCTTGAATCTCAATAGTTAAGTTAGAATTTCGCGCAGTGAATATATACTCGCAGCTTCGCCATATCTTACCATAGACTAGTTACTATGAGAAAGGTAGCCTGTATCTATTGCTCAGGTTCTCTGCGTACTTTTTTCTCTAAAAAAGGTGCCTCATTCTGAAATCTCCATTGGTGATCTAAGGCAGGCATCGGATTGCTTAGCTCACTCTACCAAGATCTGAACGCTGGCATACCAAGTCCCCCTGGGATTCATCCAGTGGAATATATAACTCGCTGGAGATAAGGAAGGGAGTTGAAGTGTGAAAAGGAAAGGCTCGTTGGAACCCGTGGCTTGAAGGGATTCTTGCAGGACCATTTTCATCTTGAATAAGATTGTGTTTCATCTCAAACATACTATTTATCAAATATTTAGCCTTCATACTTTTGGATGATTATTTTTCATGCGTCCTGAATTCCCAATCTTGTTTTCCACAACGTAAATAGATTACGGAAGAGATTTATCACCTTTATGCTCCGAGGGCAAAATGAAGTAAACATCGGTGAAGTGGTCTGCTGATCCGAGCTTTTGTCATGTCCTTGGTACCCTTTTATATGATTGGTCGGTCGGTCGATAAGTGCGTATGGCGCGCGTGTCAATGCATCACTATCCCCCTTTCGAACCTCGTGCAAGGGAATAATTATACCCCTTGCAAGGAAACCACATGTACCTGAACTGCCACTCATACTACAGCTATAAATACGGCATCCTCTCCATAGAGGAAGTGCTCGACCTCGCTGTGGAGAAAGGTCACGGCTACCTTGCGCTTACCGATGTGAACAGCACCTCAGGATGGTGGGACTTCATACGCCATGCTGAGAAACGCGCCCTCCGACCCCTGCTCGGCATAGATTTCAGGAATAGCGCTGAGCAACTATACGTGGGTATCGCTTTGAACGAAGAAGGCAGGCATGAACTGAATCGTTTCCTGAGTGCACACCTCATGAAGAAAGAAGCCCTTCCTGAGCGTGCTCCTTCCTTCCAACATGCGGTCATCATATACCCCTATGCGGCTATACCTAGGCTCTTCAAATTCCAAGACTCAAGCCTCATTGCCAAGTCGTCAGTACCCATAGGACAGCGCGATTCGCTTCGCCCCAATGAATACATAGGCCTCTCTCCCTTGGAGATCGATAGATTCAGACTGAGCGAGCTGGGAAGGAATATTAGCGCTCCTGAACTGAAGCCTTTAAGCCAGCGCTTCGTCATCTTACATCCCGCCACCTTCCGGCATAAACGCGACTTCAACATACATCGCCTGCTGCGCGCCATGGACAAGCACCTGCTACTGAGCATGCTCCCTAAAAAAGAAGAGGGCAAGGAAAGCGATCGGATGCTGAGCAAGGAGACTTTGGAGCAGATCTTCGAGGAATTCCCGTTCATCCTGAAGAACACGCAAGCACTTTTCGAGAAGGTCCTTGAGACCCCAGAAGGAAATCCCAAAGACGCGTCTCCACCCCGCAACCTGAACCTCCAGTGTTATTCTGGTTCCAAAGCAGAGGATGAACGCCTCATCAAAGCGCTCTGCCAAGCAGGCCTTCCATATCGCTATCCGCAAGCTGATGCGCAAGTGCATGCACGTGTGGAGAAGGAGCTTAAAGTGATTATAGAACAAGGTTTCGTGTCCTATTTCCTTATCAATTGGGACATCGTCAACTATGCGCGTAAAAAAGGATATTTCTACGTGGGACGTGGAAGCGGAGCCAATAGTGTGGTCGCTTATCTGCTACGTATAACCGATGTAGACCCCATAGAGCTGGACCTCTACTTCGAGCGATTTATCAATATTTTTCGCTCCAGCCCACCCGACTTCGACATGGATTTTTCCTGGGCCGATAGGGAAGACATCACGCGCTACATCTTCGAGCGCTTTCCCACTGCATGTCTGCTAGGTGCATATAGCACCTTCCAGTTTCGTGCAGCTCGCAGGGAACTAGGAAAGGTCTTCGGCCTCCCTGCCGAAGAGATAGAACAGATAGGTGAACTTTCCCGCTATCGCCATTTCCAACCTAAATGGGAGAAGGATGGTCAACCAGCCAAAGGCGACACCGATCACCTGAAAGACCTCGTACTGCGTTATGCCAGCTACCTCATCGATAAGCCCAGTCACCTGAGCATACACTCCTGCGGCATCCTTATCCCTGATAAACCCATTACCTATTACACGGCCACATTTATGCCACCCAAAGGGTTTCCTACCGCACAGATTAGCATGCTGGAAGCGGAGGACATAGGGATCAATAAATACGACATCCTCTCTCAACGCGGTCTGGGAAAAATCAAAGACAGCCTCAGCCTCATTGCTGAGAACCATCCTAAGGATCCATCCATAGACATACATGATATACGCAGATTCAAGCAGGATGAAAAGGTGAAACACCTGCTCCGCACCGGGCAGGCCATAGGATGTTTCTACGTAGAATCTCCCGCCATGCGCATGCTCATGCGCAAGCTGGAAGTAGATGATTATCTCGGCCTGGTCGCAGCCAGCTCAGTGATACGTCCCGGTGTGGCGCAAAGTGGGATGATGCAGACCTACATTCAACGCAAACGCGAACCCGAACGCAGAAAAGATGCCCACCCGGTCATGCTAGAGATCATGCCTGAGACCTTTGGTGTGATGGTCTATCAGGAAGATGTGATCAAGGTGGCCCACTACTTCGCGGGGCTCTCTCTAGCCGAAGCCGATGTGTTGCGCAGAGGCATGTCAGGCAAGTACCGGTCAAGGGAGGACTTCATGCAGGTGAAAGAGAAGTTCTTCTCTAATTGCATCAATGAGAAAGGATATACCGAAGACCTCACCACTGAGATATGGAGACAGATCGAGAGCTTTGCTGGCTATGCGTTTGCTAAAGGTCACTCGGCCTCCTATGCCGTGGAAAGCTATCAGAGTCTGTTTCTCAAGGCTTATTATCCCCTCGAATACATGGTGGCCACCATCAATAATGGCGGTGGATTCTACACTCGTGAGCATTACATACATGAAGCGCGTATGCATGGCGCCATCATAGAAGCGCCTTGTGTGCAAGAGAGCACGGGACTCACGCGCATCAGCGGAAAAGTGATCTACTTAGGATTCCATCTGGTCATAGGATTAGATCATGACGTGTCCACGCGCATCGTGGAGGAACGTAGGCATGGAGACTTTAACGGCCTCAGTGATTTACTAGATCGTGTTCCCATGGGCATGGAACAGCTGAGCATATTAATCCATGTGGGAGCGTTGAGGGGAATTCAAAATTCAAGATTCAAAGCTCAAGATTCGGTAGAGAAAAACCTTGAATCAGGAATCTTGAATACAGAATCTTCGAAGAAGAAGCTCCTTTGGCAAGCATACTCCATCTTGGAAAAACACAGAACTCCCAAGACCGAGCAGATACGCCTTTTCAGACCTCCTGCTAAGAGCTATGTGTTGCCTCACCTGGACCATCAAGTGATAGAAGATGCCTTTGATGAAATGGAATATCTAGGCTTCCCTCTCTGTCATCCCTTCGACCTTTTGCGAGAAGATGTAGAAGATGATATACGCTTATCTGACCTGCATAGATATGTGGGTCAACGCGTCACCGTATATGGCTATCTCGTCACCGCTAAGAACACGAAAACGGTGAAAGGGGATCGTATGAGCTTCGGGAATTTAGTGGATAGAGATGGTGCTTTCTTGGACACGGTACACTTCCCTCAAGTAGCCGCCCGCTATCCTTTCAGAGGAAAAGGCATCTATACCGTGACCGGAAAAGTGACCGAGGAATTTAACTTTCAGGTCATAGAAGTAGAGCAGATGGAACGCCTCGCTTATGTAGATGATATACGCTATGCCGAAGCTACTGGCGGAGATAAAGAGAGCAATAAAATTCAGTCAGAAAACAGAAAGAGGAAAGCGAGAAAAGAAAGCGAAAAGAGTCCCGTATAAAGAGAGAAAAAACCATTGTTACTACAAAGAGACATATCGCATCGCACCATGCATTCCATCGCTCACATGGACCTGGACACCTTCTTCGTGTCTTGCGAACGCCTGCTCGATAGCCGCTTGAATAATCGTCCTATTCTAATAGGCGGAACCAGCGATCGTGGCGTGGTGGCTGCCTGTAGTTATGAGGCTAGAAAATTCGGGGTACACTCGGCCATGCCTATGCGCCTTGCACGGCAGCTCTGCCCTGAGGCGGTAGTGATCAAGGGAGACTCAGGAACCTATACGAAGTATTCCAAACTCGTTACTGATGTCATTGCGGATACTGTTCCTCTGTATGAGAAGAGCAGCATAGATGAATTCTACCTGGATCTCACGGGAATGGACCGCTTCTTTGGCACCTATAAATTAGCCAGCGAACTGCGTCAACGCATCATGCGAGAAACAGGACTTCCCATCTCCTTTGGGCTATCAGAGAACAAGACGGTAAGCAAGATTGCCACGGGCCAAGCCAAGCCTAATAATCAGATGCAGATAGACTATGGGCAAGAGAAGGGTTTCCTCGCTCCGCTTTCTGTACGTAAGATCCCCATGGTGGGTGAGAAAACCTATAAAACCCTCTGTGATCTGGGTGTGAAGCGCATCAAGACCATGCAGGATATGCCTATGGAATTGATGGAACGGGTCTTTGGGAAAAACGGAACGATGCTCTGGCGAAAAGCGAATGGGATAGATACTTCTCCTGTGGTGCAATACACCGAACGCAAGAGCATCTCCACTGAACGCACCTTCGATCGTGATACTACCGATGTAGAAAAACTGCGCGCTATCTTGATGGCCATGGCTGAGAATCTTGCTTTCCAATTACGCAGAGGCGAGCGCGTGACCGCATGTGTGACTGTGCGTGTGCGCTACTCTGATTTTCAGACGGAGAGCATGCAGAAACGTATTTCCTATACCGCTGCTGATCATAACCTCTTGCCCTTGGTCAAAGAACTTTTTGACAATCTTTATAGCAGGCGTATACTCGTACGACTCATAGGAGTGAAGTTCAGTCATCTCGTTCAAGGAGGACATCAGATAGACCTCTTTGAGGATGAAGAAAGAATCATCAATCTTTATCAGGCCATGGATAAGATGCGTGATAAATATGGGGATCGCGCAGTAGTACGCGCAGCCGGGTTGGGAGCGAAAACACTAGGACGCTTCAATCCTTTCAATGGTGAACCACCTCCTTTATTGGCACATAGAAAACAGTGACCTCCTGTTCTAGAATTCCTCGATTACTATTTTCCAAAAACAAGAATAGGCCGATTTTATATCTATTAAGGTTGTAGGCCATTTTTAAAAACCTGAATTTCAGGCCGACAATGAATCTCGCCAAACAACATCTTCTTTCGAGGATCAGAACTTTTCTTCTGATGACAGTGCTCATTCTGTGTTGTTCTTCAAAACTCCTATCCCAATCTGACCGATACCTCCATTTCGATGGGGTCAACGATTTTGCTGAGGTTCCTAATGCGACTCAATATTTTACCGGTGCTACTGGCATATCCATGACAGGATGGTTCTGCAGTTCATCCTTAGGATATGGCCGGGGCTACTTCGGTTTCAGAGGTCCAGGAAATGGTCTTGGGCAGATGTATGTCATCGAACTCAATGCTGGCGTCTTAGAATGCAGATACCTCAGCACTACTGGATTCAATGAATACGTTGCTCCAGCTGGAACTGCGCAAGCAGGGGTATGGAAGCACGTTGCTTGGACCTATAATGGAACTAACACTTCATTGTATATCAATGGCATTTTCGTGGGTTCAGTTCCCTCTACAGGAACATTCACTTCTACCAGTCGATCATTCGGAATAGGTAAGAGCATTGAGAATGGATTCAACTTCGTTTTTGCAGGAAGAATAGACGAAGTAACAGTATGGAGCAAAGGACTTTCTCAAGCTGAGATCCAAGACATCATGGCCAATGAACTCACGGGAACAGAAGCCAACCTAGAACTTTACTACAAGATGAACCAAGGTATTCCTGCTGGGAATAACACAAGTATTGCACAATTGATTTCAGAAGTAGGTGCAGGAACGCGAAATGCAAACCTCAATAATTTCGCGATGAATGGCTCCACTTCGAATTTCAATATTGGCTCTGAAGACCCAAGCTTTAGTGTGAGTGATTTTTGCCAAGGGGCTGCAAATCAAGCTACGATACTCGGGACTCCTGGAGGAACATTCTCTTTTCAAAACACTGTACTCGATGGCGCTATGATGAACAGCATCACCGGATCCATAAGCAATGGAGTCCCAGGAACCACTTACTCTATTCAATACACCACCAACGGCACTTGCCCCATCTACGAAACTCATGATGTGACTGTCCTAATAGGAGAAGATGCAACGTTCAATCTAAGTACCTTCTGTGCAGGGGGCGCAAACAGCGCAACAGGAGTCATCACGCCTGGAGGTTCATTCAGTTTCAATCCTGACCCCATGGATGGCGCTACACTAAACACGATAACAGGCGAAATCAGTAACGGGATTTCAGGGAGCAGCTACTCTATAACATATACCACAAGCGGCTCGTGTCCCGGTTCTCAGACTGAGATGGTCAGCCTATTCAATACCGATGATCCAAGTTTCACTATGAATGATGGCTGTATTGGAACAGCAATTCTTCCTAGTGTAATTGCAAGTCCAGGAGGAGCTTTTTCATTTGTTACAAACCCCTTAGATGGATCATCAGTGGATCCTAGTTCAGGAGAATTAGTGAACGGAATTTCAGAAACGAGTTATGAGATTCAATACACGACTGCTGGTCAATGTCCTGACTCCAGTTCAGTTATCGTAACTATTCTTTCTAGTCCTGTGATAAGCAATCTAACCGCGACCTGTTCTACTGATGAGACGAGTTATATCGTGAGCTTTGATCTTAGTGATGGTGACCCCTCTTCATACAGTGTGTCTGGTCTTGGAATATTGACAGGAGGCACATTTATCAGCGACCCCATTTCTTCTGGAACTGCATATGATTTTACCGTAAGCGATGTGAATGGCTGCGCTATGGATCAAGTGACCGGAAACGTGCTGTGCGCATGTTTGGCTGGAGTTCAACTATCAAACGACATTAGCATATGTGAGGGAGAGCAAGGATTAATTAGTTTATGGCTAAGTGGCAATGGCCCTTGGACCATTGAATATGAGGTAGACGGCTTTCCACAACCCGCAGTAATTTCTGCAGTTGACATTCTTGAGTTCTTTGTCACGAATGCGGGCACCTATGAACTCATCAGTATTTCTGATGCTGACTGCATGACCACCTTACCTGCAAATACAAGTGTTGAAGTGACTGTGATTCCACTGCCTACTGCAAGCATTTCAGGAGATGAAGTTATCTGCGAAGGTGAGTCTGTTATCTTGGATTTACTCTTTACTGGAACAGGGCCATGGGACTTTGAATATGCCATAGACGGAATTCCTGAAATGGTGCTTTCCACTTCAAGTTCCAGCTATGCGTTTGACGCCTCCCAAGCAGGTGATTACACGATTATTTCAGTGAGTGATGCCAACTGTTCAGGTACAACAAGTGGGACAGCTGAGCTCATCGTTAATGCACTTCCCACTGCAAGTGTTTCAGGAGATCTAATTTTCTGTGCGGGAAGCGAAGCATCATTATTCATCACGCTTTCTGGTGAGGCTAATTATTCACTGACCTACAGCATTGACGGTGCCATTCAAAGCGCGTTGAACATTACTGACCCTAGCACTTTTGAACTTCTGACATCTACTATTGGGGAGTATGAATTGATTTCTATCTCTGATGCGAATTGCATGGGAACAGTGAGTGGAATAGTTAACATAAGTCAGCAAGAATTACCCACCGCAATTCTACAACTTGACTCATTCACTATATGCGAAGGAAGTACTCAAACGCTTGAAGTTGTGTTAACCGGAAATCCAGATTGGACCCTTGTTTACAGCATAGATGGCGCACCACAAACGAGCTTACAATACACCTCGAGTCCCATAGAAATTATAGCCGGTGATGAAGGAGTGTATGAGCTTATCAGCATTTCAGATGACTTATGTGCGAATGCTACAAACACGAATCAAGTTCAGATAGATTTCTATCCTCCTATCAGCATTACATATTCCGAGAATGTAGAAATATGCATAGGCGAGACAGCAGACGTTTGGGTGCAAGCTTCAGGCGGACTTGGTGCCGTTTATTCGTATGACTGGCAAGTGAATGCTCAAGTAAATAGTAATGGAAATATGGCTTCTTACGCACCGGAGCAGACGGTTATGATTTCAGTCATCATCAATGAAGAATGCGAATACAATCAGTCCTTCACCGTTCCCATTACCGTGCATCAGCTCCCACCGATTAGCGTCAGTGGAATGACAGAAACCTGTGGCGAAGGGCTTCTTACTTTGATCAATACCACTCCTGCCTCTTTCGTAGGAACTGAATGCCTCTGGATTATTGATCAAGATTCTATTTCAGATTGCGCTTCGGTTGAGTATTATTTCAACTTAGGACTTCATGACTTGGTTTTAGAAATCACATCTCCTGAAGGCTGTTTTAATGCGCTTTCTATTGATGATTACTTAAGCGTGAATCCGGGTGTGATTGCAGATTTTATTTTCTATCCTCAAGAGGTGACTACAAGTGAACCTTTAGTTTCTTTCATCAATACTTCTGAAGATGCTAATCAGTACTCATGGTCATTTGGAAACTCGGACTTCAGTGAAGAATTTGAGCCTACATTCGACTTTGGATCCGCTGCTGGCAAGTGGAATGTGTGTCTCATAGCAGAGAATGAATACGGATGCGCAGATTCTATTTGCCAAGCAATCAGAGTGAAAAGCGATCTATTAGTAAGCATACCTAACTGCTTCACTCCTGATCATGATGGGGTAAATGATTTCTTTTTTCCAGTGCTTCATGGCGCTGATGAATATGAATATGAATTCAGTATTTATGACCGAAATGGACACACCGTTTTCAAAACGAAAGACCTTCATGAAAAATGGAATGGAAGCTATGAAACCTCGTCAGATTATTATGCAGCTGATGGTCTCTTTATGTGGAGGTTAATCGCAAAACCTCTAGGCTCCTTGGACAAGAAAGAATACACTGGAAGTGTGCTAATATTGAGATAAATAAAAAACCCCGCCCTGAAAATCAGGACGGGGTTCAAC
>CALFHF010000002.1 GCA_937875855.1 uncultured Flavobacteriales bacterium | reverse complement strand
GAAACTGAGATTAAGACAGCTGAGAAATGCCCTACCTGCAATGGAACAGGAGAAATAGGTGCCAGCATACTCTTGACTGATGATATCGAGAATCTTCTAGAAAATGTAGTTCGCGCTACCAAACACAAGAAATATGCACTGTGTGTGCATCCATATGTAGAAGCTTTCTTGACTCAGAACCATGGTGCGTGGTGGAAGAGAAAGACTGTCCTTCGAGACTGGAGTGAGAAGTACGGAGTGAAGCTTGAAGTAAGAGCGGTAGGGTCATATACTTTGACAGAATATCGCTTCTTTGACCATGAAGATGAAGAGATAGATATGACTACTATTCCTAATGCGAAAATCGAAGAACCAGCAGCAGTGCCTTTAGCCCCATTAGCCGCATGACACGATCCATGACCGGATATGGTAAAGCTGAACAGGCTTTGGACGGAGAGGTTATCTCGGTGGAATTGCGCACGCTGAACAGCAAGCAATTAGACATTCACCTGAAGACGCCATCCCAGCTTAAAGACATGGAGATAGACATCAGGAACCTTATTTCAGAGAAACTCCATCGCGGTAAAGTAGAAGTGAATGTTTCCATGGAAGGGACATTAGAGAAGAAAGGAGTAGTGAACACAGCTTTGGCTAAAGATTATCATAAGCAACTCACAGGACTTTCTCATGAACTCGCCATAGACCTTGGCGCAACAGACATTTTAGGCTTAATCCTTCGTATGCCTGAAGTCTTGCAAACTGAGCGAAGTCAGATAGATGAAGAACATGCTGACATCGTGATGAGGTTAGTAGCAGAAGCGTGTGATAAGGTCACTCGATTTAGAGAAGATGAAGGAAAACGCCTTTCTGAAGACTTAAAACTTCATTGTAAAAACATCAAGGAACTTCAGGAAAAAGCCCGTCCGTACATAGAGAAGAGGATTCCTGTAATCCGTGAAAGAATTCAGAAAAATCTGGAGCAATTCCTTGAGGGAAAGGACGTGGACAAGAACAGATTCGAGCAAGAACTCATCTTTTATATGGAGAAATATGATGTGAGCGAGGAGATGATACGCCTGGATACGCATTGTGGATACTTCATGGAAACCCTCGATGCTTCTGAAGATGCAGGTAAGAAGCTTGGATTCATTTGCCAAGAGATAGGCAGAGAAATCAATACCCTTGGCGCTAAGTCTTATGATGCTGATATGCAGAAGCACGTGGTGGTCATGAAAGACGAATTAGAGAAGATTAAAGAGCAAGTCCTGAATGTCCTCTGATGGGAAATGCATAATCATCTCCGCTCCGTCTGGAGCGGGTAAAACCTCGATTGTGAGGTGCTTGTTAGAACAAGAACTGGGTCTTGCCTTCAGCGTGAGCGCGACCAATAGAAAACCTAGAGTCAACGAAGAATCAGGAACTGATTATCATTTCCTGAGCACCCAAGAATTCGAAAAAAGGATAAAGCAAGAGGCCTTTGTGGAGTGGGAAGAGGTCTATGAAGGTCAATATTATGGCACTTTACGCTCCGAAGTAGAACGCATCTGGGCTGATGGAAAAACGGTCATCTTCGATGTAGACGTGGTTGGAGGATTAAATTTGAAGAAATTCTTCAAGGATAAAGCCTTGGCTGTTTTCGTACAAGCGCCTGATCTTACTGCGCTGGAAACCAGATTAAGAAGCAGAAGAACAGAGAGCGAGGAACAGCTGGCCATTCGATTAGCCAAAGCGGGAAATGAAATGAAGAGCGCTCCTGAATTCGATGTGATTCTAGTCAATAATGAACTTTCAGAAGCCTGCCATACTGCGCAGGAATTGGTCACTGAATTCCTAAAGAAATGAAAGTCGGACTCTTCTTCGGTAGCTTTGACCCGCCTCATGTAGGGCACACTATTGTTGCAGAGTTCATCATAGAGGCAATGGAAGCCGAGGAAATCTGGATGGTCATCAGTCCACAGAATCCCTTCAAAAAAGAACAAGACCTTTCTGACGAGAAGCAGCGTTTCGAGCTGGTAAGAAAGGCATTGAATGGGCATGAAAAAATCAAGCCTTGTGACCACGAGTTCAAGCTAGAACGCCCTTCCTATACCATTGACACGCTGAGGTCATTGAAAAAGGATCACCCTGAAAAGGAATTCTTCCTCATTATGGGGAGCGATAACCTGCTTGGGATCAAGAATTGGAAAGACTACCAGAAAATCCTTGACGGCTATGAGATAGCGGTCTATCCACGACCGGGACATGAAGTAAGCACAGAGCTTCTGGAGAGATTAAAAGGCAGAATTCAGCTGGTGGATGCGCCTGTTATGGAACTCAGTTCTACAGACATCAGAGCGCGTATACGTTCAGGAAAAGTGTATCGCATGAAAGTCAAAGAAGCGGTATGGAGATCCATAGAACGTGACGGACTCTATCGCTAAAATCAACTTCTTCTTTTTGCAACAATAGCTAAGGCCATTTCAATGGCTTCATGCATAGAGCGCTCATCAGCTAAGCCTTTTCCCGCAATATCATACGCAGTTCCATGATCAGGAGAGCAGCGAATAATAGGCAAGCCAGCCGTGAAATTTACTCCCGTTCCGAAGGAAGCCGCCTTGAATGGAATTAATCCTTGGTCATGATACATTCCTAGGATTCCGTCATAGTCTTTGAACCTGCTTGATCCGAAAAATCCATCTGCAGGGAATGGCCCGAAAGCATTGATTCCTAGTGCATTGGCTTGGTCAATGGCAGGCTGAATGACTGTCTGTTCTTCCTCACCTAACAGGCCACCATCTCCTGCATGAGGGTTAAGACCGAGGAGTGCGATTTTCGGGTTCGTGATGCCAAAGTCATTTTTCAAACTTTCATGGAGAACCTTCACTTTCTTCAGAATATCAGATGTATTCAAGGCATCAGCTACGGACTTAAGTGGAATATGTCCTGTGACAACTCCTACACGCAGCGCACCAGAAACAAGCAGCATGAGATAATCAGCAGTATCTGTTCCGGCAGCGAGGTATTCCGTGTGACCGGGAAAGGAAAAGCCTTTCTGTTGAATGTTCTTTTTATCGATGGGGGCGGTGATGAGGGCCTTCATCTTCCCTAAGCGCACATCAGAGAAGGCTTTCTCGAGCGATTGAAAAGCTTTGAGCCCACTTTCGGGACTTGGTTTGCCCGAAGGGATGCCGGAGGTATCATTCCATACGTCCAGCACATTGATCTGACCTTTGACCAAATCATATATATCGGTGCTGACATGAATCAGGTCGGTATCCACACCGAATGCCTTCGCTTGTTGGAGCACGAACTCAGGGGCTGCATAGATGACAGGAGTGCATCGCTCAAGCAGGGGCTCAGAATTCAGAGATTTAAGAACCACTTCAGGGCCTATACCACTGGGTTCACCAATACTGAAGGCGATTCTATTCATGCAGTTTCACAGGGGTTTAGGGGGGTAGTTCATTTCACAATGAATTGACTGGTCTTAGTAACAGAATTAGAAGAAAACCATAAGAAGTAATGGCCGGGCGATAATTCACTGGTCGAGAAAGTCTTTGAATCCTCAAAAAGAGGTACTTCTCGTATCAATTTACCTTGCGAATTAATGATGAAGACCTTCAATTGGTCAGAAGAACTGAAATGAACTGAATTTAATTGAACTGAGACTTCCCCTGTGCTTGGATTGGGATACAAGAGCAGATCTTCTTGTGTTCCAGTTGATGTGTTATGGAATGGGCCGAATAGATGGGAGCTTGGAATTGTGAACGGGTCAAGTTCAGAAAAAGACCAGCTTAGCATGACCCTACTGATGTAGTCATAGTGTTCATAATCTATGCTGAAGTTATATTTGTTGCCAGCTTCTAAATAGATTTGGAACTCATTGATTTCCATGTTTCCCCATGGAGCAGTATTGACAACGTATACTGAATCTTCAATGGTGAATACTGTTTGCCCATCATGCAGTAAATGTAGATTGTATAGGCCAGTATATGGTGCAAGTATAGATCCTGAGATGATGACGCTATACTCAGACGGAAAATCCTCCCATTGGAAGGGGCCGCCAAGGCTCCAGTTAACATCCACTCGCTCCAGTGTGGTAGACGAATAGAATTCTCTCTCACTTCCTATGCCAGCATAAAATTCAATATTCAAGTCCTCAGACTCATCTCCTTCCGAATATTCATGAAGGAAAGTATAAATAGGACTTAGTGTCGTATCGCTTGCTGAAAATTCAAGCAAAAGAGAATTATCTCCATTACCCCAATCTTGAAACTGGAATAACTGGTTACTCTGTATTACGAACTCTGGTAATTCAATACTTCTAATAAGACCAGCTACACTGGAGATCCCTTGGCCTGATTGCTTCGAGGCTCCGTCTAGACTAAAAGTAAAATCGACAGCCGAAGATTGCACGCTGAACTGGGCGATTTGAGGATGCACTTCTACACTGGCTGATTGTTCAAGGCCCGCTGAATCTTCAACCTTTACAATGACTTCGAACCATACGTCTATCGCGGTTTCTCCAGCATTAGGAATGACATAATAACCACTTTGGACACCTGTGATATTGGTAAGGGCAGGATGAAGATGCACGTTATGATGGAAAAATAAATTCCATGTGAAATTTTCAGCCGCGATCTGACCATCTTCAAGATCCATTGCTATGGCCTCGAACCATAACGTATCACCTGCCTGATATGTGTTTTCAGGCAAGGGGCTGATCATGACAATCTCAGGTCTACTCTCATCAATGACCGTAAGCAGAACAGTATCAGAAGAAAGAGTACCCAATACATTGCTTACAGTACAATGATATTGATCACCATCATCGCTGAGAAGCACATCATCAAATTGGATGAAAGAGGCTGAAGCATTGTCTATGGGCAGACCATTCTTATACCATTGATAGGAAAGCGGGTCACTTCCGGCTGCATTCACAGCGAACCCGTATGACTCACCAGGAACAGTTTCTACGTTCAATGGCTGCTCAATGATATATGGGGAGCCATCACCCGCATAGGAAATCTTGAGTATACGGTTGTTATATATCTCACTGACCAGCAAAGAACCGTCATTTGACACACATAAGAAGTTTGATAATTGCAACCCCTCTACAAAAGACGATATATCATAGGTAGCAGGATCCATGGTATAAATGGTTCCTTGGCAGTAGTCCATGAAGAAGTACTTGCCGAAATAGGATTCAGGAAATGCAAGAGTCAATGGCTCATAGAAATCGGAACCGACTACTGCGCATCCTTGACTATGGTCATATGCGTATAAGGGATCCTGATATTCAGGAGGAGCAACTTGACCCGCTTGTATGGGACCCTCGATATTTCCCCAGCCGTAGTGAGCTCCTTCAATGAGCTCATTGATTTCTTCCCAAAGGTTATTGCCTACATCATTGAAAAAGATACGTCCACTGCTATTTTGACGGGCCATAGTATATGGATTCCTTACCCCGATTGCCCAAATAGCCCGGTTGTTACCGTCAGTGGAATCAAAGAAAGGGTTGTCTATTGGAATGCTTCCATCATCATGAAGTCTTAATATCTTTCCCAAAGTAGTGGTGGTCTGCTCTGCGGCTTGCCATCCTGTGCCATCTCCTACTCCTATGAAAAGAAAGTTTTCGTCATCGAAGAACATCGAGCCACCATTATGCCAGGAAGCCCACATTGGGTCCAGCAAGAAGATTTGCTCTTGAGAATTCTCGGGTGCCGAATTCCCAGCTGCGGTGACACGTATGACGGCATTTTGATTGGAGTCAACAATCGTATAATGTATGTATAAAAAGCCATTGGTCTCGAAGTCAGGATGCAGAACAATTCCAGTGACTCCTCTCTCACCAGGGGTCTCTGTTTGAACCTCATAGAATGGATTTTCAAGCAATTCCCCGTTCTGGATGATCCTAATCTTTCCAGTACGTTCGGCAACGAAGATTCGGCCGTCCGGAGCCTCAACAAAGCATACTGGCTGCTCTATACCTGAGGCAAAGACCTCAATTATGAACCCTTCAGGCAGCTCCTGAGTTTGACCAAGGACATAGGAAAGGAGTGAAACAAGAATCAATATGAGGGGTCTATTCGTCATAGTGTAAAGTTAGTTTACATTTAATAATGAGGGTCGTTTCAGGGGGTGCTGTGACTCACCCTCCCTTTATCAATTCCCCACCCCCTGTGTGACCATACTCTATGATAGGCTCAGGATTACCATGATAAATGATGTTTCCATGACTTTCAATATTCCAATAAAGAGTTCCTCCAATGACAGTCAATTCTATGTCTCCACTCCCTACATTATGTGCAAAGGCAGAGCTGGCGATGAAGTTTTTGGCCTTTATCTGACATACGCCTGAGAGGTATAGGTCAACATAATTAACACTCCCGACTAGCTCAATTAATGAACCTCCTGCATTGGTTGAAATTAGACCTTGTTCAACTTCTAGTTCTAAATAGGATTTACTCGCAGTATGCCAATTCTGCCAGGTAAACGATTCTTGTCGCCATACACCCACAGTCCTTGATGTTCCTGCACTTTCATTATAGACTAAGTCTAATTCCTTGAAGTGAATATCTACTTCTATGGAAACAGGAAGAGCCCGTAACCAATTGCATTTATTCTCATTTCTGATGGTCAATACGCCTTGGTCGAATTCGGTGTCGATATGAGAGAGTAGATTTTCACCAGCCCGTATGACCACTTTATCAGCAGAATCTTGAATGAAATTATAGTCAATGTAATCGAAAAGCCGAACGGAGGTTAGCCCAGGAAACGAGCGCTCTTCTGAAGTCCAGGTTCCACTTCCTTTAAAGCAGGATCTATCCTCAGGTTTTTTGCATGAAAATCCGAGCAGAAGAAGCAGAAAGACTATGTAAACTTGTCTTGACATTGGAGCTGATAAAGATAGTATATTGGTTTCCTTTGCACTCACTATGAAAGAAGTCCGAATACTGGATACATGGAACCCCTTGGCAGGGCCGCTGAATATTTTTGGGCCCTGCAGTGCTGAAAGTCAAGAGCAGATGCTTGAGACGGCTCGCAGTTTGAAAGAAACAGGGATTCCCTTTGTTTTCAGGGCAGGCTTATGGAAACCCCGCACGAGGCCGGGAACATTTGAAGGCAACGGATTAGAGGCCTTGCCTTGGTTGATAGAGGTTCAAAAGGAAGTAGGGCTGAAGGTGATCACTGAAGTGGCCACAAAAGAGCATGTGGAAGCCTGTTTAAAAGCGGGAGTTGATATGCTATGGATAGGTGCTCGAACTACAGCTAATCCATTCTCCATCCAAGAACTTGCTGATGCTTTGAAAGGAGTAGAAATTCCTGTTCTAATCAAGAATCCCATCCATCCTGACCTATCCCTGTGGATAGGTGCTTTAGAGCGCATATCAGGTGCCGGAATTAAGTCATTGGCAGCAATACACAGAGGCTTTCATCACTATGATAATCGGCCGTATAGGAATCGCCCTGATTGGGAAATGCCGATTGAGCTAAAGAGTAGGTTTCCTAATCTTCCTATCATTTGTGATATTAGTCACATAGGAGGAACTCCGGAGCTCTTACCTATGATTGCTCAAAGAGCATTTGACCTGAACATGGATGGGCTATTAATAGAATCCCACAGATCACCTAAAGATGCGTTAAGCGATGCTCAGCAGCAGATCACACCTAATGATTTGAAACAGCTTTATAATAGCCTCAGAAAGCCAGATGAACGTATCCTTGATGCTGAATTCAGGGACGAGCTGGCTGAGCTGAGGAAACAGATTGATGGTATAGATGCGTCATTGATTGAATTACTTGCCGAGCGCATGCGAATCGTACATGGCATTGGGGTTCAAAAAAGAGAAAGGGGAGTCACCATTTTCCAGCTAGAGAGATGGCGAGAGATTATGGAGAATTACATGGTCAGAGGCAGAAAAAGCGGATTAACTGATGGCTTCATTAGAAAAGTCTTAGAAGCGATACACTTGGAAAGCATTGATATACAACAACATGCGATGCATCAGGTTTCTGAATCTAAAGCATAAGCACTCGCAACAAGTTTCTTGGTATACGTATTTTTAGGGGTTGCATACATCTGATCTGCCTCTCCATATTCTACACATTCTCCCTTGTTCATCACCATTACGCGGTCGCTCATATAGCGCACGACCGATAGATCGTGGGAAATGAAGAGGTAGCTCAGTCCTCGCTCAGCTTTCAGCTGGTTCAAAAGGTTGAGGACTTGCGCTTGAACTGACACATCTAAGGCTGACACAGACTCATCACAGACAATCACCTCAGGATTCATGGCCAAGGCCCGGGCAATACAGATTCGCTGGCGCTGACCTCCTGAGAATTCATGAGGATATCTTTCAAAATGTGATTCTTGAAGGCCTACTTCCTTGAGCAGGGAGTGCACTGCAGCAATACGTTCCTTTCTATTCGCATGTATCCCATGCACGAGCATGGGCTCAAGGATTGCTTCACCTACTTTTTGTCTGGGATTTAAAGACGAATAAGGGTCTTGAAAGATCATTTGGACTTCCTTGACCATGGCAGCTTTCTTCTTTTTGTCCATTTCAAGAACAGAACGACCTTTATAGATAATCTGTCCTGAATGAGCCTTTTCTAAGCCAATCAATGTTCTTCCCAATGTAGATTTCCCACAGCCTGACTCTCCTACTACGCCCAGTGTTTCTCCTGGGTAGATGTTAAAACTCACTCCGTTCAACGCCCTGACATGATCAGTGACGCTCTGAAAAATCCCACTTCGAATGGGATACCAAGTATGTAGGTCTTGAACCTCGAAAACAGGAGCGCTTTCATACAGAGTTTTGTGTCGTTCAGTTCGCGAGGCTTTCGTTTCTTGAAGAATTTCTTGACCTTGGTTTGGACCAAGATGATCTTGTACGGTTTTTAAGCGTAATGGACGTCCCTCTTGTGGAGGCCTGCTTGCTAGAAGAGCCCTTGTGTAATCATGTGAAGGAGATTGAATAACCTGTGCGCTGAATCCTTGTTCTACAATTTCCCCTTGTTTCATAACCAAGATTCTATCCGCAATCGTGGAGACTACAGCCAGGTCATGAGAAATGAAAATCATAGCCATGTTCATACGTTTTTGTATCCCTTTTAAGAGCTCTAAAATGGTACGTTGAACGGTGACATCTAGCGCTGTGGTGGGCTCATCGGCAATCAAGAGCTTAGGCTCTGAGGCTATGGCCATGGCTATCACTATACGCTGTTTCTGACCGCCTGAAAGCTCATGAGGAAAGGCAGAATATGCCCGAAGAGGATCGGGTAATTGTACTTCAGCGAAGAGTTCTAGAACTCTTTCTTTCCATGAGGATCGAGGATGTCGTTTATGTATTTCAAAAACTTCTATCACTTGATCACCACATGATTTGAGCGGGTTCAATGAAGTCATAGGTTCTTGGAAAATCATGGAAATATCGTTTCCTCTGAGGCTTTGCAAGAGAGACTCATCTGCTTTGAGCAAGTCTATTTCAAGAGGGCCATAGTATATGGAACCTTCATCATACTGAATGGGAGGACTTGGAATTAAGCGGAGGATGCTCATAGAGCTCACGGACTTCCCCGAGCCTGACTCGCCTACAATGCCAAGGGTTTCTCCAGGAGAAATATCAAAGTGAAGACCATGCAGGACGACATTGGACTCACCATGTTGATGAAAAGAGGCTCCAAGGCCAATAACCCTTATGAGTGGTTCAGTCTTCAAATATTCTGTCCTCGTGTTCGAGGTGATTAATCATGATGCTAGGACGACCCATCTCCAAGCTTATATCAGCTAAGGTAACCTCTACCAATTTTCCTTTGCTTGAAGCTCTGCGCCAAGTGGCATAGCCATCCGCAGGGTGGCTGGGTTTATAGAGGGAATCCATTTGGGTAAGTATATCATGGAAGACCTTTTCATGCTGACTAGAATCTGGAAAGAGATCAAGGTTCATCTCATAGACTTTTCCATGATCAGCAGAGACGAAAAAGGAGAAAGCCATTCCGTTTTCTAAGTGTCCATCGAGGCTGTATTCCTCTCCTTCAACAATCGTTGCGGGAGAATTTTGTGCTATGAAATCTGTGATTTCTTGACCAAGATGAGTGGAGAGAATTTCATTCTTGGTCATGACTTTTTCTTGCCAAGCAACAGAGTTAGCTAGGACTACATCAGCAGCTTCTTCATGAGGCTCAGAAGGGCTTGTGCAAGAGCTAATACAGAATAGTATGAAGGCATAATAAAATAGAGTCCGCATCATTCATTTATCAGCTTAAAGAGCTCACCTAGGTCTGGGGCAAGGATGATTTCTATCCTTCTGTTTTTAGCCTTATCCGCAGGGTCAACTGGCAGATATTCACCTCGACCAGCGGCAGTAAGTTGGGTAGGACTTAGACTGCTTTTCTCTTGCATAATGCGAACTACTGAAGTAGCTCTGAGCACGCTAAGGTCCCAGTTGTCTTTATAAGCTGCGCTTGTCCCTATAATCTTATCCGTGTCTGTATGACCTTCAACTAGGATAGAGAGGTCCTTTTCATTTTGGATGGCTTGGGCTAATTTGACCAAAGCAGAACTTCCTTCAGCACTCACAGCTATGCTTCCTGAAGCGAAGAGCAATTTAGCTTCTAAGGAAACGTAGACTCTGCCGTTCTTTTCTTCTACTGTTAGACCTTTATCCTTGAAATTCAAAAGGGCATTACTCACTTTATCTTTCAATGCTTTTACAGCAGCATCCTTGCTGGCGAGCATTTGTTCTAGCTCCTTAACCCTCGCTTCACGGTTCTCCAAGGCAGTACTTTTGTCATTGAGTTCTTTTTCCAAAGTGGCAAGACGGGTCTCTTGCTCATTCAAGTCTTTCTGCAAGACCAAAAGGTTCTCCAAGAGGTCTTTTTTCTCACTTTCTGAGTTGCTCATGAGGTTAGCTTGCTTCTTCATGAGTTGCTCATTCAGCTCATTGATCTTATCATATTGGCTCGTCATCCTGCGCAGAGTGGATCCTAGCATGGTGGTATCTCTCTGAAGTCTGTCCATGGAGGCACTGAGATTTTCTTGACGGGCTTGGCACTCAGTCAGTTGGGTGTTCACAGCATCAAAACGTACGGATAGTTCCTTTTTATCAGCGGCACATTTGGTCGCTTCATTTTGAACTTCTTGGAATCTTCTTCCTGGAACGCAAGAGCTCAGGAATAAGATGGCGATAAGCAGGCCCACTTGATTTCTCATGATAAATGGTATTATTTAATTGAAATTATTGAACATTGAAGTACAAAGAATCAAAGCGATTCTGCGCTGATGATATAGGCTTTTCTGAAATCGAATCTTCCTAGGATTGGGTCATTGATTCCCTTCAGGGAGACGTGCTGAATGACCTCCATTTTCTCATAGTATAGAGGTACGATGGCAGCCTCTTTCATAAGAAGTCTATCAGCTTGGCTATAAATGTCCATGCGTTTCTCTAGGCCAGCTACTTTGAGGGCTTCATCGACTAAGGAATCGAATTGGGAGTTTTTAAAGCGATAGATATTCAAGAACGAACTTTCGTTTTCTGGAGTATTCCGGCTGAGCAGTAGGCTCAAGAAGTTCTGAGGATCCATGAAATCTCCTATCCAGTTATCTAACCAGATCTGAGTCTTACGGTCTTCAATTCGCTTGAAATGCTGATCCTTAGGTAAGGCAGTAATAGATAAGGATATCCCGAGTTTTTCTAGGACCTGCTTTTGAATTTCCTGCGCTACTAGTACATCTTTGAATCTATTCTGAATTTGAAGGCTGGTCACAGGGAATTCTGCACCTTTAGGGAATCCAGCTTGTTCAAGATAATAAAGAGCTGAATCTACATTGACATTGGGGGATTTAACTTCCTCGAATGGATAATTTGTAAAGGCAGGAGGAACCAATCCATGCAGTCCAGGAGTACAGCGATTAGCCATAACATTATTGATAACGGCTGTCCTATCTATTGCATAACTAAAGGCAAGACGAACATTCTTATCTGCAAACACTCCTTCATCATTGAGAAAACCTAAGAAGGTAGTCTCCAGGTCCAAGACTTGTCTTTTGGAATACGGGGAAAAATCACTCTCGGTCATGCTGACTCCTAGATTTCCGTCTTCTACTAAATCAGGGTCGATGATTAGATGAATTAATTCTTTATCCATCGCGCTTCTCACTGTTTTTCCAGAGGAGGAGAACCCCATTTTTATTCCATCAAGAAAAGGTAAAGGCTTGTCGTTCTCATCCTTTCCCCAGTATCTATCATTTCGCGCCAGCAGGCAGACTTCATTTTTACGATAGCTCTTGCTATAAAAGGGCCCTGTGCCTACCGGATTATTATCCAACTCTTTACCATAAGTGGTCTTTGCCTCTTTAGGGTATATAGACGTAGCATAATGAGCCAATAGATGTATGAATTCTACATTAGGCTTAATTAACTTAACTACTACTTCATCATCAGAGTTCAAGCTGATTCCCTCTAGGTGATCTTCTGACGCACGTTTCTTTTTGCTAAAGAATTCTACAGCTCCTAGAATCTGTCCAGTGAATAGACCTGCATTCTTATTATAAACACTGTTTTCACAAAGTGACGTCAGGGCATAGAGCACATCTAAAGGGGTGAGTAATCTTCCTTTTCCATCATTGAAGCAACGGTTATTATGAAAATATACACCCTGTCGGATTTTGAATCTGAACTCAGTATGCTCCGCATTTTCTTCCCAGCTTTCAGCTAAGAGGGGAGCTAATTTTCCATTTTCTGAATCATATCCTACTAAGGGCTCATAAATCTGAGATCCTAATTGGGCCGCACTTCCTTCGTAGGACATAGGCGGAAAGAGGATGTCAAAGGGACTGAATTGATTCATGACCAAGACGTGTCCATATCGGGAATCCCCTATCGTATATTCCTTATTCTGCGATGAGTTACATGCATTTAAAGTCAGTACAAGGAGGAGGGAAAAACTAAGAAGTCGTGAATGCATTGCTTTCGAGGCCATCAGAGACAATGATATGACCAATGATCGAGTCTATCAGATGGTGTTCAGGAATGTTTCAAACGATCTCTAGTAGAATAGGGCAATGGTCGCTATGTAATGCCTGACTCAGGATTCCAGCGCCTTTCAGTCTAGTTGATAGTGCAGAACTTGCCATATGATAGTCAAGTCGCCACCCCAGATTCTTCGAACGAGCGCCCGCCCGATAACTCCACCAGGTATAGTTATGAGGAGCAGACTCGAAGTGCCTGAAAGTATCTGTGAATCCCATTTTCAGGAAATCGCCTAGCCACTCTCGCTCCTCAGGCAAGAAGCCTGAGCTGTTCTTATTCGCTATGGGATTATGAATATCTATGGCGTGATGGCATATGTTATAATCACCTGAGATAATGAGTTCAGGTCTTGTCTTCAATAGTTTTTTTACAAAGACTTTGAAGTCAGCAAGGAACCCCATCTTGAAATCTTGTCGGTGACTACCCGTGGTTCCTGAAGGAAAATAAGCGCTGATTACACTCAGAGACCCGAAGTCGGCACGTATGACACGGCCTTCAAAATCATAGGGCTCATGTCCCATTCCTATTACTACGGCATCTGGCTCGTTCTTCGAAAGAATAGCTACACCTGAATAGCCTTTCTTCACTGCGGGGTTCCAATGGACTTTGTATCCCAAGTCATGAAAGACTTGAAAATCCACTTGTTCTTCTAAGGCTTTTATTTCTTGAAGACAAAGCACATCTGGGTCGGCAGCGCGCAACCAATCAACAAATCCTTTGTTCAAAGCAGCACGTATTCCATTCACGTTATATGAGATAATTTTCATGGGCGAGTCAGGATTCCTTAATTATGGCGTTAAAATAGACCTATTCCTTGTTTTTTTGTCCTCTCCTTCCGGATAGGGCTTTACTTTGAACGCTTGTTATTTCATAAAGCCCATATCATCCTTCTTTTCACTTTGCTCCTTTTTATGGGTCAAGGTCAACTGCTGGCTCAAGAAGAATTCAAGTCTTTTAGATTCAAGAAGATTCCTGCGCTACAAAGTCAACGTCTAGATAGCCTCCTTGTAATTCCGCAGTCGCTCATCCTCGTCTTGGGAAGCGATACGTTGAAGTCTAATGACTATGAGTTGAACTTGGATGGCATATTGAAACTCAGCCCTAATCTCCCTGTTGCTGATTCCTTGACGGCCAGATATAGAGTCATGCCTTATCCATATTTCATGCGTTTCTCTGCACGGGATACAGCACTCATTCGGCCCACCTTCGACACTCGTATTTCAGAGCGCTATATGCCCGCAAGCACTCGTAATAGGCCAATCATGGACCTAGGGACCATAGAGCGAAGAGGAACTATAGCCCGTGGAATTCAAGTAGGAAATGCTCAAGACCTTAGTGTAAGTTCTGACTTGAACCTGCAGCTCATGGGAAAAGTAACTGATGAGATCTCCATCCTCGCAAATATCTCTGACGACAACATCCCCATTCAAGCAGATGGAACCACACAGCAATTGCAGGAATTTGACCAAGTCTTTATCAAACTATACAGTGATAAACATTCCTTAACAGCAGGAGATTATGTATTAGGAGATATGGATGGATACTACTCGAAGTATTTAAAGAAGTCCAGAGGAGCCCTCGTTGAGTCTAGAATAGGGAAGAATAACAACGACCCAGATTCCTTGAACGGCCTTTTCGTTCGTGCAGGGGCGGCCGTGTCAAGAGGAAGATTTTCTCGGAATGTGGTTCAAGGAATAGAAGGGAACCAAGGCCCTTATCGACTCAAGGGAAGTGAGAATGAACTCTTCATCATTATACTCTCTGGCACTGAGCGGGTATACATAGATGGGCGACTTCTTAAGCGTGGTAAGGAGTATGACTATGTCATAGACTATAACGCTGCTGAGATTACGTTCACTGCGAATAGGCTCATCACTAAGGACCGCAGAATCGTGGTGGAGTTCCAATATGCTGAGCGCAGCTATGCCCGTTCGCTCCTGCAGACCGGAGCTAAATACCAGAAGCAGAATTGGAAGGCCTTTTTCGATGTATACTCTGAGCAGGACAGTAAAAACCAGTCCTTACAGCAAGACTTAAGCCCAGCGGATAGAGCCTTTTTATCTACTTTAGGAGATGACCTGAATAACGCACTGATTCCACGCTTGGACAGCGTTCCGTTCTCTGAAGCATTTGT
Organism: uncultured Flavobacteriales bacterium; assembly: GCA_937875855.1. Taxonomy (GTDB): domain Bacteria; phylum Bacteroidota; class Bacteroidia; order Flavobacteriales_D; family JABDKJ01; genus JABDLZ01. The sequence goes on along the minus strand of CALFHF010000002.1, from coordinate 13,413 downwards.
CCTTTATGCAATCAGAGATTCACTTGGATATGACTCTGTATTCGTGTTTTCCAATAACCCAGTCAACGCCAAGTATCAAGTTTCTTTCACCAGAGTAAGTCTAGGTCAAGGAGATTATGTGCAAGATGAATTCTCAGCCAATGGAAGAATATTTCGTTGGGTAGCCCCTGATACTTTGAATGGAAATGTCATTCATAAAGGGGATTATGTACCGGGCATTTTATTGATTACTCCTAAGAGCCAGCAGATGTATAGTGCCGGTGTGCGGTATGGAAAAAAAGAGAATTCATGGGCTGCGGTGGAAGGAGCGTTGAGCAGAAAAGACCTGAATACTTTCAGCAGTTTAGATAAGCAAGATGACGTAGGAGGTTCTTTTAGAGCACACGGGACGCATGCCTTTCGCTTGAATGAAGATCCACGTCCAACAGAGCTGATAACAGCCGGTTTGGTAGAATATACCAGCGCAGATTTTAAGTTCATTGAGCGGTATAGGCCGGTAGAATTTGAACGAAATTGGAACATCTCTAACGAAGAATTGCTCGCTGATCAACTTCAGCTGCAGGGGAATATTGGTCTGAGAAAAAGTGCATTGAAATCCATTGCATATCGCTTTGATCATTTTCAAACAGAGGCATCCTACTTCGGGAGTAATCATGGATTGACTGCGCGATGGAAAGATGCACGATGGGACCTGGATGCTCAAGGAACCCTGCTCGATGCTAAAGGGCTTCGTGAAGGACGATTCACACGACATCAAGCTGCTTTGAGCAGAAATATAGGGGTATTCAAACTGGGATTCAGAGACGAGCGAGAAGAGAATAAATTCCGTGCACCTGCGGACAGTATTCTCTCTCCCGGTTCCTATAGGTTTTACGAATGGGAAGCATACGTAGGGTCAGGAGATACCGCTACGAATAGCTATAAGATTTATATAAAACAGAGGGATGATTGGCGCAGTGCTGATGATGGATTGCTTGCTGCTGCGCGTGCTAAAGAATATGGATTGAATTGGGCCAATAAAGCCTCTTCTAAACACCGTGTAAATCTGGTCACGGCATGGAGGCAGCTCGGAATCATTAGAGATGAGCTGATCACAGAGACTCCTGAGAACACCTTCTTAGGACGCATAGAATATAGGTCTACATGGCTCAAGGGAGGATTGACTTCCAATACATTCATGGAGATAGGATCAGGACTAGAGCGCAGAAGACAATTCGTCTATATCCAAGTGCCTGCGGGCCAAGGGGTCTATGTATGGATAGATTATAATGGAGATGGACTTCGGGATTTGGGTGAGTTTGAGATTGCACAATTCCAGTATGAAGCAGATTTCATACGGGTATTCACGCCCACGGAGAGTTTTGAAAAAACCTATAACAATCAGTTTGCCCAAACCATAAACTTAGAGCCATCACGCTGGTGGAAAAAAGAAGATGGTGGAGTGAAAGCATTGCTCTCTCGCCTTTCAGATCAAGCCGTCTTAAGGACGGATAGAAAAACGAAACAAGAAGGAGATGCCCGCCTTCTTAGCCCCTTCAGAACTGATGTTGCGGATAGCCTTCTTCTTGCATTAAACAGCAGTTTCAGGAACACGGTTTTTTATAACCGCACAGATCCGATATGGTCTCTTGACCACAGCTTGACTGATAATTCGAACAAGCAATTATTGACCAATGGATTCGAAACACGCAGGACAAGAGAACAAGAATTACAAGGTCGATTGACACTCGTGCGTAAGTACACACTGCGCGTAGTTTTAAAACAAGGAAACCGCAGCAGAGAGGCAAGTTATAGCAGCGCGCGGGCCTTTGACTTGCAGGAAAGAGCCTTGAAACCATCTGTAGAATGGCAGCCAGATGGAGCCTTGCGACTCAGCTTAAGAACCAGTTGGATAGAAAAGAAGAATAAGAGCGAAGTGGGTGAACAAGCAGATCTGCGCAGGATAGGAATGGAAGCAAGGTACAGCTCAGTAGATAAGGGAAGCATCACCGCGAATTTAGAATGGGTAGACATAGCCTTTAATGGAGACGGGAACAGTTCTTTAGCCTTTGAAATGCTGGAAGGATTACAGAAGGGGAATAATGTTACTTGGAGTTTGTTCTTGCAGCGCAGCCTTTCTAAAAACCTAGAATTGAACGTTTCTTATAATGGAAGAAAGGCAGAACTGCGACCAACTATTCACGCAGGATCCATTCAACTCAGAGCCTTCTTCTAAGCGAAATTAGGCGGAGTTAAAATTGAAAGCCGACAAGCATTATCTTCAGCCCCCTTATGCGGCCTGACCTCATTCATTTTATAAGACTTTCATTGATAGAGGGCATAGGCCCTGTCAATGCGAAAAAGCTCATCGCCCATCGTGGAGGGGCTGAGGAAGTATTCAAGTCCTCGCGCAAGCAGTTGCTTTCTATTGACGGCATAGGTCCATCGTATGTAGATAAGATTCTGAGTGCTGATACAGCCAGAGCAGCTGATGCATTATTGGAGACAGAATCGAAAGCAGGAAACAACATTTTCTGTTACCTAGACAAAGCCTATCCAAGACGATTAAATAACTGTGAGGATGCACCGCTCTTAATCTTTACACAAGGAGAGGTTGACCTAAATCAAGCGTATGTCTTAAGTATCGTGGGCACGCGTCATGCCACTGAATATGGCACCAGAGCCACAGAAGATTTTATCAAAGCTATTTCACCATTACGCCCGCTTATCGTCAGTGGATTGGCTCATGGGATAGATGTAGCTGCGCACAAGGCAGCTATGCGATTTGACTGTCCCACAGTAGGAGTTCTTGCGCATGGGTTAGATATGGTGTACCCAGCCATTCATCGAAAGGTGGCCGATCGCATGTGTGAACAGGGCGGCCTCATTAGCGAATTCCCAATAGGCATAAAGCCTGATAAAGAGAGATTCCCCATGAGGAACCGTATTGTGGCAGGGATGAGCGATGCAACAGTTGTAGTTGAATCTGATGTAAGTGGAGGATCCTTAATCACAGCGCGCATGGCCAATGATTATGCGCGAGACGTATTCGCCATACCTGGAAGAGTCACCGACAGATTCTCTCGTGGGACGAATGACCTTATTCGAAGAGATGCAGCACACCTTCTTGATGACCCTGATGAATTCATGAAAATGATGGGTTGGGAATTGAATAAAAAAGAAGAAGTGGTGCAAACGAGTATGTTCATAGAGCTTGGCCCGAAAGAAAAAAGTCTTGTGGCTGCTTTGTCCAAGGATCCACGTTCAGTAGATGTCATCGCAGTGGAGACGGCCATGCCAATGAGCGAAGTGAACGCTATGCTCCTTGGGCTAGAATTCAAAGGGATGGTGCGGGCACTGCCGGGCAAACGTTACGCATTAGCCTGATATTAAGTATCTATAGGACACGAACAATGCCGTGTGTAAAGGTGATTTTTAGAAGGTATGTACAGCATTAAAAAGAATACTTTTGCCCGAAATAAAAAAAATTAGGATGTCCGATAAACTCAAGTCCCAGATCGATAGTTTCATGGATATGGTGAAAGCCAGAAACGGTAACGAACCAGAATTCCTTCAAGCGGTCCACGAAGTGGCCGAGACTGTCATCCCATTTATAGAGAAGAATAAAAAGTACAAAATCGCTAAGATTCTTGAGCGTATCGTGGAGCCAGAGCGCACTATCATGTTCAGAGTGCCTTGGACTGATGATAAAGGTGAAGTGTATGTAAATAGAGGTTATCGCATAGAGTTTAACTCAGCGATTGGACCGTATAAAGGAGGTCTTCGTTTTCACCCAAGCGTAAACCTGAGCATCTTGAAGTTCCTTGGATTCGAGCAATTATTCAAGAATTCATTGACCACTCTTCCCATGGGAGGAGGAAAAGGTGGATCTGATTTTGATCCTAAAGGAAAATCTGACAATGAAGTAATGCGTTTCTGCCAAAGCTTCATGACGGAGCTATCTCGCCACATAGGCGCCAATACTGATGTACCTGCAGGAGACATAGGAGTTGGAGGAAGAGAGATAGGATACATGTTCGGTCAGTACAAGAGACTTCGCAATGAATTCACAGGAGTTCTTACTGGTAAGGGCATAAACTGGGGAGGTTCATTGATTCGCCCTGAAGCTACAGGATACGGTACCGTATATTTTGCTGAGGAAATGTTAAAGACCAAGAAAGACAATTTCAAAGGAAAGACAGTAGTTGTTTCAGGGTCAGGGAACGTGGCTCAATATGCAGTAGAGAAAGCCACTGAATTTGGTGCTAAAGTCATCACCATGTCTGACTCGTCAGGATATGTAGTCGATAAAGAGGGTATAGATGCCAAGAAACTTGCCTTCATCATGGACTTGAAGAATGTGAAGAGAGGAAGAATCAAGGAATACGCTGATAAATTCAAGAGCGCGAAGTTCATTGCAGGTAAGACACCATGGGAAGAGAAATGCGATATCGCACTTCCATGTGCTACTCAGAATGAGTTGGACGAGAAAGGAGCTAAGGCTCTTGTTAAGAACAAATGTATCTGTGTGGCTGAAGGAGCTAATATGCCAAGCACACCAGGAGCAATTGCAGTATTCGCGAAAGCACAGATTCTTTTCTCACCAGGAAAAGCGTCCAATGCGGGTGGTGTTGCCACTTCAGGATTAGAGATGAGCCAAAACTCATTACGTATGTCTTGGACACGTGAAGAAGTAGATGCTAAGTTGCATCAGATCATGAAAGACATCCATGCTTCATGTGTGAAGTACGGTAAAGAAGGAAACTACGTAGACTACGTGAAAGGAGCGAACATCGCTGGTTTCGTGAAGGTTGCTGACTCTATGTTAGATCAAGGAGTAGTCTGATAAAGAACCTTTTTTAGATTAGACCTAAAATTAAAGGGCCTTCGTTGCATAGCGCAGCGGAGGCCTTTTTGTATTTGATATGCTGGAATAAAAAAAGGCCTGATGCACGCACCAGACCTTTCCTACCTTAAACATCAGAATGCTTATTCGATGATAAGCTTTTGGTAACTGATTCTCTCTCCAGAGACGACCGCTACATTATAAGTTCCAGGTGCAATACCGCTCACGTCAATCTGAGTAATGTTCCCACTCTCATTACGTATCATCCTTCCTTGCAAATCAATTATCTGAAGCGCATCCACACGCTCTGCGGTTCTAACATTAAGAACTTCTTGAGCAGGAATTGGATAGACACTGAACTCAATGGACGATATGTCATTCACGCCTGTGACTAACGGTAGCTCCACTAAATCCCCTCCACTAGCAAGGGCTACGAAAAGACCAAATGCAGGACCATTTCCATTCATAGATGGGTCTAGGAAACCAGAAGCCAATACTGTGATAGCAGCCCCATCTAGCCCCAGCGTCTCGAGAGGAGCAGCGTATGTAGCCACAGTCACAGTGTTATTGTCATCTTGAATAGCAAGTTGATAATCAGCAGTGCCTAGTTCGAGATAACCAGCGAAGTTTGAATAGCTCGCGCCATCAACGATGATTCCAGCGCCTACACCTACTTCTACTACATCCACAGTGGGAGCATCGGTGGAGCCGTGATATACAAGAACATCAGTGTTTCCCATCATGGAAGAAGATTCTCTTCCTTGAGCAAATACTTCGAGATTAAACGCTGGGGCAGGAGAATACATGGTAGAGCTGAGACCAGTAATACCAGTCGCAACAACAATGTACGTCTCTCCTTCAGCCAGAGTGAAAGGGAAGGTAGCAATGGACTCACTTACATCAACACTAGATGCTGGAGCAATATCTACAAGGAATTCTACGCCAGCAGGCGCGTCAATAAACGGGGTAGCAGACCTAAATGCGAAGTCGTCTAAGAGTAAAGCTCCATTAAGATAAACGTCAACAGCAGTGGCTGCGTCATCTGGCGAATTATGGATAACTTGGAGTCGTGCAGTAGGACAAGTTGATTCAGCAATAGAAAGAGCAAAATCACCTTGTTCAGCATCGTATGAATCTACCAGAATCCAATACGTCTCCCCGACATTCAGCCCGCAAAACTCTAAAGTAGAAGCATAAATAGAGGTTCCATTTGAACAAGAACCTATTGCATCGTCATTCGCACCAAGCAGTGAGAAAGAAGAAAAATCACTGCAATCTGTGGCTGAATAGAGCGCCACCTGGGTATCTATTTCATTTCCCATTTCGCAAGTTGTTACAACTACAGCCGCGCTAGTCGCTGTGAAGCTGAACCATACAGAATTGTCAATACCTGACTCTGCTGTGCACCATCCATCTTGCATCTGGCAACCAGTTTGGGCAGGAGTGATTGAAGCCTCATCAGCTTGAACTGTTGCGTTGAGATTATTAAAGACATTAACACTGCCATCAGTAGGAAGATTGATAGCAGTACACGGAGAATCATTTGAAGGTATAACAGGTAGCGCCACTAAATCGCCTCCACTAGCTAATGCTACATACAGACCAAAAGCAGGTCCATTCCCATTCATAGATGGATCAAGGAAACCTGAAGCTAAAACAGTTATAGCAGCCCCATCTAGCCCCAGCGTCTCGAGAGGAGCAGCGTATGTAGCCACAGTCACAGTGTTATTGTCATCTTGAATAGCAAGTTGATAATCAGCAGTGCCTAGTTCGAGATAACCAGCGAAGTTTGAATAGCTCGCGCCATCAACGATGATTCCAGCGCCTACACCTACTTCTACTACATCCACAGTGGGAGCATCGGTGGAGCCGTGATATACAAGAACATCAGTGTTTCCCATCATGGAAGAAGATTCTCTTCCTTGAGCAAATACTTCGAGATTAAACGCTGGGGCAGGAGAATACATGGTAGAGCTGAGACCAGTAATACCAGTCGCAACAACAATGTACGTCTCTCCTTCAGCCAGAGTGAAAGGGAAGGTAGCAATGGACTCACTTACATCAACACTAGATGCTGGAGCAATATCTACAAGGAATTCTACGCCAGCAGGCGCGTCAATAAACGGGGTAGCAGACCTAAATGCGAAGTCGTCTAAGAGTAAAGCTCCATTAAGATAAACGTCAACAGCAGTGGCTGCGTCATCTGGCGAATTATGAATGACTTGAAGGCGAGCAGTTTGAGCAAATAATAACGCAGTCATGAGCATCATTGCCGCACTGAGTATTAGGTTTTTCATGATTTTTTTTTTACAGTTAGATATATAGACAGATGCTGGAATAAAAACGCTTCACTATTGTTTAATAAAAAGATAAAAAACATAAACGAAAAGAGATACCTCAGAAGAAAGTGCTCTACCTAGTTGGATATTTATTCATACTAGGTGTTTCGGAGCTGCGTTGGAAGCATAGAATCTAGGGCCCCATTTTTGATTTCTTTGCCTCTTCTTGAAACACCTCTTCCAGTCCATATGCACACTTTTCTTGGTTTTGACCGCGGTAACTTATTTGGCTTAACAAGAAGGAGGAAAGAGTATCATCGACTTCGGATTCGTAGACCGTTTTCATAGCCGACTTATAGAGAATATGCTAGTGAATACTAGTTCTGAAGAATGGAATCTCTTGCGCTGGGATAAAGAGAATACTATTGACATGATTGCCTCCTCCCGCAAGATTTTGCCAGGGGATAGTCTGATTCTTCGCATGAAATTAAACCCTCTATAAGAAGGTTCATATACTTCCCAAGTAATGCTCATCTTCGGTAAGCATGAACACAGAATAAACATTAAGGCGAACATTCGTTATCTAGACTTGAATTCTAATACGCCCTGCCCTGACTTTGATAAAGTGGCTAGTGACCAAGACCAGAATTGGATAGCAACCGGCAAAGTCATAGACAAACATTCGAGAAAGGAGCTTTTTGATCTAACTATAATCCTTCTAGGAATGAAGGCTGAAGCTCTAGAGCTAAAAACGAGAAGGAGCGGTATGGTGATGGCAGCCTTGCCTATAGACTAGTATACATTCAAAGTCAATTACCCGGGATATGCTGCTTTTCAGCTTGAAACGTACATTAATCCTAGTCAGCTGATTACGGGAGGAGGATCAGTGGTGGTAAGAAGACCAGGGGGCGGGGTCACGGTGAATCAGGAAGAACCTCTAGAAACGCCAGAGAAAGTCCTTGAGAAACCCAGTGAACTAACAAATGCGGAGGTAAAAACGGAATTCGATACGGAGGAATGCAGACTGAATAACATCACCTTTCTTATAGATGTATCCACATCCATGCGCCAAGGACATAAGATGGAAAACCTCAGGGCTTCATTAAACTCCTTGGTAGAGATGCTAAGAGCAGATGATAGAGGGAGTATTATTACCTATGCAAGCAGCGCACGTGTTCTAGGGTCAGGACTTAGTGGGGCCGACAAAGATGTGATGCACACCATGATAAGTGAGCTGCAGGCTGAAGGGCTAACCGCGGGAGAAGCAGGATTGAAAAAAGCATATTCCCAATCCAAGAAACACCTCATTGACCACGGAAATAATCAAGTTTTCCTGGTCACAGATGGAGCCCTTCAAAAGGGCTATGACAAAGTAGTGAAAAGGGCAGGTTCTCAGACCGAGAAGAACATATTCCTTAGCCTAATAGCCATAGACGCGAACAGGTGGGCCGATCAGAAGATGAAGACCTTGGCAGAAAGAGGCAGAGGAGCATGCCTCTCTCTAGATTCTGAAGATGCGGCCATGCAAGAACTGAAGACATCAATCAAGGAGCAATCGTGCATTCAACCTTAATCACGCTATTATCCTCTTAACTTTGCGCGCTCAATAATCACACATGGATATTCTCATTCAAGCAGGCCAGTTCCTTCTCAGTCTTTCTTTACTCATCGTCCTGCATGAGTTTGGACATTTCTTGCCTGCGCGATTATTCAATACCCGTGTTGAGAAATTTTATCTCTTTTTCGACTATAAATGGTCGCTTTTTAAGAAACAAATTGGCGATACAGAATGGGGAATAGGGTGGATCCCCCTCGGAGGTTATGTGAAAATAGCGGGTATGATAGATGAGAGCATGGACAAGGAGCAGATGGCTAAACCGGCTGAGCCTTGGGAGTTTCGCTCCAAGCCAGCTTGGCAGCGTCTTATCATAATGCTTGGAGGAGTAACAGTGAACATGATTCTAGGAGTGATAATATACTCAATGATTCTCTTCAGTTACGGAGAACAGATCCTTCCTAATAAGGAGGTGAAAGATGGAGTATGGGTCATGAACCCATTGGCAGAGCAGATTGGTTTTCAAAACGGAGACCGTATTGAAACAGTAAGAGGAGAGGAAGTTCCGCTTTTCAGCTCATTGACAGAGGAGATTATTTATGGAGGAGAAGTCATTGTAGACAGGCAAGGTAAAAAAGTAGCCATTCAGATTCCTGAGGCGGTTGTGGGAGCCCTTGCAGATAAAGATAATAAGGGATTTTTCTTCTATCCTCGAATTCCCTTTGTGATAGGCATGGTCTCTGATTCATCAGCCAATATTGCTAAGCTTCAGAAGCTAGATAAAATTAAATCTATTGGCGATGACCAAGTGTTGTATTATGATCAAGCTAAAGCAATTCTTGCCAAGTATAAAGGACAAGAAGTACCTGTTAGAATAGAAAGAGATGATCAAGCGATAACGCTTCAGTTGAAGGTCAACGATAAAGGTATGCTCGGAGCTTCGCCTATGCTCATCAGCATGGATGAACTGCGATTAACAGGACTATACAAGTTCGATATAAGAGAGTATAGCTTCCTAGAATCATGGCCTGCTGGTTGGAATAAGACCATGGATAAGCTTTCGGGTTATGTACGACAGTTCAGCCTAATCTTGAATCCGAGTACGGGAGCCTACAAGAGCCTTGGCGGGTTCCTTTCCATAGGAAGCTTGTTCCCACCCACTTGGAATTGGGAAGTGTTTTGGAATATGACAGCACTGCTTTCCATCATCTTAGCCTTCATGAATCTACTGCCTATTCCTGCGTTGGATGGTGGCCATGTGATGTTCTTACTTTATGAGATGATTACACGCAGAGAGCCTAATCAAAAAGTGCTAGAATATGCTCAGGTAGGAGGTTTCTTCATCTTGATTGCCCTCTTGCTCTACGCAAACGGGAATGACATCATTCGGCACTTCTTCTAATCTTCAGGGCTTTGCACAGCAAGCTACTTGAAAAGTTATCTGTGCATCATCGGAATGAATAATTACTGCTTGTACTTTCACCCCGTGAGAAGCACGATAATCATATTCTTATGTGTACTTCCCTGCTTTGGAAATGCACAAGACTTCACTCGTCAGAATGGAGAAGAGGCCAATGAAAAAACGGAGGCTTTGCTTCTTATAGCTCCTGTGCATCCGCATTACCTGCTATCAGAACTTGACAGGAAAATGAGTCCCGATGGGAATGTGGATCAGAACAGGGAAAAACTAAGAAAGGCTTGGAACAGAAGATTGACAGAGGCATTCTCTGATTCGCTAGAGACCTTTGACCTGCTCATGGATGATTTAGAAAAGGTCAACAGACTTGAGTTCCTTTATAACGGTCTGGATCTGTCCTATCAATCTGTTATTACAGATGAGCCTGACAAGAAGAAACTCCAATGGCCTAAGAAGAAAGAAGAAAAAAGTTATCAAGGGGCTGAGGTGAAAGTAGAATCGGGTCAACTGAGAAGAGATGAGATTCTAGAAAAACAATACATGGGTGTGGCTCACATTGATGAAGTGATGTTGGACTATATGAAATCCCAACAACCATTTACACACTTGCTGATTACCACTCAAATAGAATTAAGAAGGAATATCGACCCGAAGCGGGCACAAGAAGAACCATATCTGCTTAAAGCGCACTATTGTCTGCTAAACAATAAAGGTCAGGTAATCACAGGAGGCTTCATAGAAAAAGGACTTTCTGAAGATGAGGTAGATACAGGGATATTGACCCATGATATATTTGAGCAGTCTGCTCAAGAATTGTTAACAAAGATAGACCCATCATTCAATCCACCGGAGGAAGTTCATAAGGAGGTCAAAGAAGAAAAGGTCAAAGGAGTTAAAAACGAGGATTACTAGTGCTCATGGATTACTACATCGTAATTGTCTTATCGGTCATCATCATCGTATCTCATTTCTTCAATGTGATAAGCAGTAAGACCAATGTACCTAGCGTGATAATGCTTTTGATTTTAGGCATAGGCATCAAGAGTGTATTAGACATGGCGGGATATGGAGCATCTCTTGGAGCTATTGATCGCTTGGGAATACTCCCCATCATCGGGACCATGGGATTGATTTTGATTGTGCTTGAAGCCGCTTTGGACCTCAAGCTCACTAAGGATAAATGGCCAGTCATCTGGCGGTCATTCATGGTAGCCTTACTCTCGCTTGCAGCCACCTCTACAGCAGTCGCGTATATTCTGGAGTACCTCTTGTTCATTGACTTATTTCAAGCCTTCCTTTATGCAATGCCGCTCTCTATTATGAGTAGTGCTATCGTAATTCCCAGCGTGGCTAATCTTAAAAAAGAGAACAAGGAATTCATGATTTATGAAAGCACCTTCTCTGATATTTTGGGAATCATGGCGTTCTATTTCATGCTAGGAAATAATGATGGAGAATCTGCGGGCATGGTGGCATTCGGAGTGACCTCTAACATCATTTTAACCGTCATTCTATCTATCTTGATTAGTGGTGCTTTAGTGTGGGTTTTCCAAAAGATTACTACTCACGTGAAACTCTTCTTGGTCATTGCCATCCTTATGTTGCTTTATGCTATAGGAAAGCTTGCCCACTTCTCTAGCCTTGTCCTCATCTTGACCTTCGGGCTCATGCTGAATAATCCTGAATTATTCTTCAGAGGAAAACTCAGTGGCATGGTCAAAGTAGGAAACTTGAAACCCCTCTTACGAGACTTCCATATTATCACCTTGGAGTCGGCCTTCGTACTCAGGACCTTCTTCTTCGTCATCTTCGGATTAACGATTAGCTTGTCAAGCCTCTTGAGCATCAAGGTACTATTAGTAAGTTTAAGTGTTATTGCCGCAACCTATTTGTTGAGGTATATAATGATTAGAATCTTTAAGAATGAGGGAATGAATCCTTTGCTCTATATCACACCCAGAGGATTGATTACGGTATTGTTGTTCTTCAGCATTCCGGCAGAGTATCTTTCTGATGATTTCGATTCAGGCATCTTGCTTTTTGCCATCATCGCTACTAGTTTAATCATGACTTCAGCATTCATTAGCAATGGAAGGAAAAGAGGACTAGAAGCACCTATAGGAGAGGAAGGAGATGAGCTTGAGTCCTACTTGAACGAAGAAGGAAAAGCGCTTTAAATCCATGGATTCAGTCCTGATCATAGGACAAGGGATCGCAGGTTCGGTTCTTTCGCTCAGCTTGCACATAGCGGGAATTCCCTTTGTAGTAGTTGATGATGGACATAAGACTTCATCCTCTATAGTGGCGGCTGGGCTTTATAATGCCATGGCCTATAAACGCGGGAATCTCGCATGGCGCGCACATGAATTATTCGATGGCTGTGAGACCTTTTATCAGAAATGGGAGAAGGAATTTAAAGTAAAATTCTTGCATAGAGATGGTCTACATCGCAGAATCCATGATGCTGAAGAATACAACAATTGGACTGCGCGTATGGCTGACAAGAATTTAGCCCCGTTCATCGATAAACTCGTCTCATCAGACCTATTTTCAGATTCTTTTGATCTTCCTCAGGGACTCTGTAAGGTGAGAGGAGGATGGCTTGATGTCCCCCTTTTTTTAGAAACGACCAAGGATTTCTTGACTGAAAGAGCTAGCTATTTAGAGGCGAAAATTGACTTGAGTAAGTTAGAGTCGAGAGAAGGTAAATGGAACTGGAATGGAAGATTATTTTCCAAAGTGATTCTATGCACAGGATATCGCTCAGCCTATGATGATCGCTTCTTTTCTGGCTTGCCCTTTAGCTTGGCCAAAGGGCATACGTTAATCTTGAAAGTACCAGGTGCAGAATTAGATGAAGTGATTAATGCTAACGTGTTTGTCATTCCGCTAGGAGATGATCTATATCGGATAGGAAGCACATTCTCTTGGGTTAATCTGAACGAGGAAGTAGAAGAGAAGGAAGTGGAGAAATTAGAAAAAGAATTCCAACGTCTGTGTTCCCTTCCTTATGAGATTATAGAGAAAATGGCTGGTGTAAGACCTACCGTCCAAGACCAGAAACCATTGATAGGAGAAAGTAAAGAGAATAGAGGAGTGTGGCACTTTGGAGGTTTTGGTTCACGGGCTGTTTTATATTGCCCGGTGCTTGCCGAATCCTTTATTGAGAGATTAGAGAAGAGAAGCCCTGAGGACACAGAAACAAGTGTTGATAGAAAGAGATTGTAATCAACATAAACATGTGTACACACATTGCGATCCAAGCTCAATTCCAAGGCTCTCTTGAGTAATTTTCAACAATGACTAAGAACACTTCTTTTCATAAAGGAGACTTTCT
>CALFHF010000001.1 GCA_937875855.1 uncultured Flavobacteriales bacterium | reverse complement strand
GCGTATCACCTATCTTGAAATTCCCCGTGTCATAAAGCCCCACTACATCACCGGGATACGCTTCATCTATAAGGCTCTTCGTTCGGGCCATGAAGGTGGTGGGATTAGAGAAGCGCACTTTTTTCCCTTCGCGCACATTATGGTAAAAGGTGTTTCGCTCAAATTTTCCTGAGCATATACGCAAGAAAGCAATCCTATCACGGTGTTTAGGATCCAGGTTCGCGTGAATCTTGAATACAAAGCCTGAGAAATTAGGATCAGTGGCGGCAATAGTTCCCTCAGTAGTCGGCCTGCCTTGCGGCATCGGGGCTATGCGACAGAAGGTATCAAGCAATTCCTGTACTCCAAAGTTGTTTACTCCACTTCCAAAGAAGACAGGAGCGATGTCGCCCTGTGTATAGGGTTTAGGGTCAAAGGCCTCGTATACTCCATTGATTAATTCTACATCTTCTCGCAATTGAGCAGCTTGCTGGCCAAGCAGTTTATCGACCTGAGGATCATTCAAATCTTTAAGTCTGACCGAACTTTTTTCCACCTTTGTTTTTCCTGCATCGAAGAGCTTCAATGAAGAATCAAAGAGGTTATAGATTCCCTTGAATGTGGCGCCAATACCTATAGGCCAGCTTAAAGGCCTAACCTTGATGGAGAGTTTCTCTTCAAGTTCATCTAGCAGATCAAAGGCATCTTTTCCTTCCAAGTCCATCTTGTTCACGAAGATCATCACGGGAGTCTTTCGCATACGGCATACTTCCATGAGTCGCTCCGTCTGCTCCTCGACACCTTTAACACAGTCAATGACTAGGATAACACTGTCTACAGCTGTCAATGTTCGATAAGTATCTTCTGCGAAATCCTTGTGACCAGGAGTGTCCAAGATGTTGATATTCAAGTTATTATACTCGAATCCCATCACTGAGGTCGCAACTGAGATACCACGCTGCTTTTCTATCTCCATAAAGTCAGAAGTGGCAGTCTTCTTAATTTTGTTCGACTTCACAGCACCGGCAGTCTGAATAGCCCCACCATAGAGGAGGAATTTCTCAGTGAGCGTAGTCTTTCCAGCGTCAGGGTGGGAGATGATAGCGAAGGTCTTTCGCTTCTTTATTTCTTCTAAAATGGACATGTTCTTCTTCTGTTCACTCGCTGAGGCGAGGGGTGTAAAGATATCAAGCTAGAAGGGAATGAGCGAGAATTTTAGAATGCATTAACGATCTAGCATTCAGCATCTGCTGTCGGGCTTTGAAGAAGGAGATAGATCTATTCCTTGTTCTTGAGGAAGTACCTGAACTCAAGGCATAGCACATTATGATAAGAAGTCACGGTATTCTTCAGTTGACCAGAATCATCTGTGAAATTCGTTTGAGAAAGTCGGCTGATGCTTGGGTTATAGCGCAGCGCTACTTCAAGATTCTCTCTGAATCGAGCACCAGCGGCCAGATTCATGGAGAAATCTTTTCCAATGTCAATGAGACCGAATTCATTGAACCTCCCTTTGATCTTCACGTGCTGCGATAGCGCGAAGCCAATCTCAGGACCGAAGCAGAAAAAAGTCGTTCATGAGGGTCATATCGAATAAGAAGAGGAACACTGAGGTATGTGATGTAGAAAATCTCCTTGTGGGCTTTGATTTGGTAGCCCTTGGACTTTACTTCCATCTCAGCCATGAAGCTGAATCTCTCATTTAATGGAGCTTTGAGACTGACACCCACAAGCGGATTAACTGTGCTGCTGAACTCATATGGAAAGCTGTAGGATTCATCTCCATCAGAGCGAAGGATGAGGTCAGATACATTCACACCTAGCTTAATCCCGAAGCGTGCTTGACTGCTTGCCGAGATAGAAGAGAGAATCAGTAAAATGAAGAGTAGATTTCTTAGCATCTGAGAGTATTAAGCACTTCAAAGCTAACATTAGCCCTTGAAATTATCCAATGCCTTTTTATAGGTGGCTATGGCTCGGTCACGCGCAAGAGCATGTTCTACTATAGGCTCAGGATATGAACTGGTCTCGTATTCAGGAACCCATTTCTTGATGTATCTCAGGTTTTTATCGAAGCGCTCCATCTGAAGGCTTGGGTTGAACACTCTGAAATACGGGGCAGCATCACAGCCACTTCCTGCGGCCCATTGCCAGTTTCCATTGTTTGAGGAGAGTTCGAAATCTAGAAGCTTATTGGCGAAATAAGCTTCACCCCAGCGCCAATCTATGAGCAGATGCTTACACAAGAAACTGGCTACAACCATACGCACGCGATTATGCATGAGTCCCGTTGCGTTCAATTCTCGCATGCCGGCATCTACCATGGGAAATCCTGTTTTTCCTTCACACCACAGCGCGAATTCCTTTTCATTATTTCTCCAAATGATGTGGTCATATTTAACCCTGAAACTCTGATGAACCACCTGCGGAAAATGAAAGAGAATCTGCATTAAGAATTCTCTCCAGATCAGCTCTTTGGCAAAGGTCTCGTTCCATTCCATGCTTCTTCTGAAGGCGGATCGTACACTAATTGTCCCGAATCTGAGGTGAGTAGAGAGTAAGGAAGTTCCGTCAGCAGCAGGTAAGTTTCGGGTTTCTGCGTAACGCTGAATTCTGCTTTTTTCTAATCTGAAATCAGGAACTATTATGGAGCTTCGCTCGAAGCCCAAAACTTTCAAACTTGGAAAATCTGGAGTCTTTTCAAAGGTGTGAAATTTATCTAAATGCTCTTCGCTTGGAAAGGCCTTAAAGTCGCTTGGGCTGCATTGTGCTAGCCATTTCTTGGAATACGGAGTATACACAGTGTATGGAGTTCCGTCAGCTTTTAAGACATCGTTTTTTTCAAAAATGACTTGGTCTTTGTAAGCGAAAAAGGGAATGTTTTTCTTGGCCAAAAGCGCTTTAATCTCCTCATCACGTTTCATCGCATAAGGTTCATAATCAGCATTGCAATGAACCGATGAGATCTCATACTCAGCGCTGAGTTTTTTCCAGACTTCAACAGGATGTCCATGTATGACAAGCAGACTACTGCCTAGCTTTTGAATGCGCTCCTGAATAGCATGAAGCTGATCATGAATGAATGAAACACGCGCATCATTTTTTGGAAGTTCTTGAAGAATATCCTCATCGAAAATAAAAAGCGGAATCACTGATTCTCCCGAGTTCAAGGCTTGAAACAAGGCATGATTATCCTCCAGGCGAAGATCGCGTCTGAACCAATGAATGCTGATGCGAGATGTGTTTTTCATGTTGAGGGAAAACGTGATTAAAGCGTAGAGACAAAGACAAGATAGTTCTTAGTTACGCTGCTTTTTTCCAATAAAAAACCCTTGCCGATTTAGGGACAAGGGTTCAGTACTTTCAAGTAGAACTTAAATCAATATTACTGACAGCATTCATGGATATTCTAATCAAAAGATGTTTGCATGTGCAAGAAGTAGTTCCTTAGAATTATTATTGTTCAGTCAACCCAATCAGCCACAAATAGATTCGTGGCTCTGGTTCCGCCATTGTTCCTATTAGAAGCAAATACGAGTTTCTTTCCGTCATACGAGAACATAGGGAAGGAATCGAAAGCTGTGTCGAAGGTGATTTGCTCCAGTCCTGTGCCATCTAAATTGATCATGTACAGGTTGAAAGGAAATCCTTTTTCGCTTAAATGATTGCTACAAAAAAGCACTTTCTCTCCAGAAGGATGAAAGAAAGGTGCCCAATTCGCATTTCCGAGTTGGGTAATCTGCTTCATGTCTGTTCCATCTACATTGCAGATGAAAAGTTCCATCTCAGTAGGTTGAACAAGATTTTGGGCTAACAAGTCTTTGTATTCTTTGATAGCCTCAGGCGTTTTAGGACGTGAAGCCCTGAAGATGAGTTTCTTTCCGTCAGGGGAAAAGAAGGCGCCCCCGTCATAACCTAGCTCCGTAGTGACTTGTTTAAGGTTAGAACCATCTATGTTCATGGTCCATAGTTCTAGGTCACCGCTGCGGGTAGAGGTAAATACGATTTTATCTCCTTGTGGGGAAAGCGTAGCTTCTGCATCATAGCCCGGGGTTTTGGTCATCTGCTTGATGATGTTTCCTTTCAAGTCAGAAACGAAGATGTCAAAGCTCTCATAGATAGGCCATACATACTTCGCACTATGCGGTGGCTCAGGAGGACATGCAGCATCAGCAAGGTGCGTAGAAGCGAATATCACGGTAGAATCACCGGGCATGAAATAGCTGCAGGTAGTTCTTCCTTTTCCAGTAGAAACAAGGGGAGGCGCAGTCTCAGTCATAAAGGTCTCCGTACTCGGGTTCATCACATAGATCTGATCACAGGCAGATCCCCATTTGTCGTTCTTAGCTTGGAAAACGACACGGCTATCATCAAAACTCCAATAAGCTTCCGCATTATCTCCACCATCGGTGAGTTGCTGAACGTTCTTCAAGTGTTTCTCCTGAGGATAGGCGAGAGGAGCTGGGATAGAATCTGTCAGCACATCTTCAGAGACGGTCTCTGGAGCTTTAGGGCTGGAGCATGCGATAATAAAGATGCTAAATAGCGGAAATAGAAATGACTTGTTCATGGTATAATTTTAATGGGAGCGCGAATATCGGGATCCTTGGAGAAAGGAGCGCTAAATGCTCTGATTGTATTGGATAATACCCTAGTTGATTCTAAAACTCAGCGTTTTCCTGAGAAAGGAATGAAACACCATCAATGCCCAGAGCAGATGCACTTCTTCGGCAATGTTCTTTTGGGAGAGTTTTCTGCTTAGATGAGACAGTTCTTGAGTATGAAAGAATCCGCTTTCAGCGAGGAGACCATCGCTGAGGACGCTATTCAATCGGCTATGCAAAGGACCTAGGAACCATGATTCTAAGGGTACTTCAAAGCCCTTTTTCTTGCGCTCGAAGATCTCTGCAGGCAGCAGATGCGAGAACTGTTCTCGTAAGATTTTCTTTCCTTTTCCCTTGCTCATGCGCTGGTCAGCGTTGAGGCTATGGGCATAGCTCACCACTTCATGATCTAAGAAGGGTACGCGCACTTCAAGGCTATTGGCCATGCTCATGCGATCTACTTTGACGAGCATATCATTAGGCAATACCAATTCTGTATCGCGCAGCAGCACTTCCTCCATGCTCTGGTTAGTGGGAAGATATGATGCACGCGCCTCACGAGATGAACCTAGGATTTCTTCTTTCAAGAGCGAGCGAAGTCGTTCTTCAGATGTCCAAGAACTCCATGCCCAGAAGCGCTCCCCAGGATCAGCGGAGGCTACGCGCAGGTAGCGATCTACCTGGCGCATTTTATTTCCTAGCGCTGAGCTTCGGGAGCTAGGCATGAGGGAAAGCAGGGGCCTGAATGCGTTCAATATGGAATCAGTCCAAGGTGCTTCTATGGCTCTGAGGTGCGCCTGATGCTTCGTATATCCCCCGAAGAGCTCATCAGCCCCATCGCCTGATAAGGCTACGGTGACGTGTTTACGGGCAAAACGAGAAAGGGCATAGACGGCAATGGCCGAGGAATCAGCGAATGGCTCATCGATATAGGCGAGGACATCATCTAAACTATGCAGCAGTTCTTCTTCATGGATATGAAAGGTCTGATGATCAGAGCTGATGTGATGAGCCACTTTTTCGGCATAGGGACTTTCATCGAAATACGCCTGATCAGCGAAGCCTATGCTGAAGGTTTTAAGGTCTTTTTTCTCTTGTATGGCAAGCGCTGCTATGATGCTGGAATCAACACCCCCGCTTAAAAAACTGCCCAAAGGCACATCAGCCACTAGTCTTCTTTTCACCGATGAAGCAAGCAGATCATGCAGGTTCTCCTTCTGCTTCGAGGGCTTGCGAATGGCATCCGATATTTTGAAATAGGCACTGATAGAAGTCTTTCCATTTCGATATTCAAGCAGATGACCGGGCAAGAGTTGCTTCACTTCCTGATGAATGGTTTGCGGAGCGGGGATGTAATTCAATTGGAAAAAGAGATCCACCGAAACAGGATTGATGGTCTTTTCTGGGAGCAAGGGAAGGATGGCTTTTAGCTCCGACCCGAAGATCAATTCATGATCAGCAACAGCATAATACAGAGGCTTGATTCCGATGCGATCGCGCGCGAGCAGGAGCGCATCGTCTTCTTTGTCATAAAAGGCAAAAGCAAAGAAGCCATTCAGGTCTTGAAGCCCTTTTATGCCGTATAGGATGAGCCAATGCAGCAGCACTTCAGTGTCGCCATGGGTGCGTAGGGAAACTCCTGCTTCCTCAAGCTGCGCAGCTAGGGTACGGTAGTTGTATATCTCTCCGTTGAAGATTAAAGAATACCTCCCTGAAGGATCCTGCATAGGCTGATCTGATGCCGATGAGGTATCTATGATGCTGAGGCGGCTATGACCGAGGAGGGCTTTTCCGCTGAGCAGTGAAGCTTGCATATCAGGCCCACGCAAGGAAAGTGCACGGAGCGAAGCAGAAAGATCTGCACTTTCGGCCCTTGATCCATGAATACCAACAATTCCGCACATGCGGCTAAATTAGTGCTATGAACGTGAAGATCCTCCCTCTATTCCTTCTAATCTCAGGAATGTTGCATGCGCAGCTGCAACAAAAGGTTGATGCCTTGGCCATAGCGGCTGAGATGCAAGCCGGCCAATTGGTATTTATCGCCAAGGACCTGAATACAGGTAAGACCCTTGCCTCACATGACACACAGAAACGTATAAGTCCGGCTTCTACGCTGAAGATTTTGACTTGTTATGCAGCTATGGATATCCTTGGAGCAGACCATGTTTTCGTGACCAAGGTGGGAGCCAGCGGAAAGGTGAATGCAGACGGAGTCTTAATTGGAGATCTGATTATTGAAGCAGGAGGGGATCCAGCCTTGGAAAGCGATGATTTCATGAAAGAGTATGGCAATGGATCACCTATTGCCGCGCAGGTCATGGCCTCATTGAAAGCCAGAGGAATCAGGAGCATCCAAGGAAATATCATCATAGATGAAAGTATCTATTCAGGCGAGGATATTCCTGATGAATGGACATGGCAGGACATGGGGAACTACTATGCTGCGGGAGCGCATGCCTTCACATATAAAGAGAATATGTTCGTTGCAGAATTACAGAGTACGGAGCAGATAGGGGCTGTCACGAGATTAAGATCAGTAAAGCCAGATCAAGCTGGAATCACATTTATAAATGAGGTCACAGGAGCGGCCATAAGAGGAGATGAAGCCTATTTCTATGGTGCCCCAGGAAGCAAGGTAATGAGACTTCATGGGAAAATTCCTTTGGGAGAACAATCTTTCACTGTGAAAGGCGCTATGCCTGATCCGGCTACTTCGTTTAAGAGCGAGTTGAGCTCCATGTTTGAAAAGACGGGAATCAAAGGACTAGGTATGGAGACCGAATCCAAAGTGGCCAAAGATATAATGGGGAGCACCATGGTAGAGGAATATTTGGTCTTGGAATCCCCACGGCTGGAATCCTTAATTGCACACACGCTGATGGAAAGCGATAACCTCTATGCCGAGCATTTTTTACGCCAAATCTCCCGAGCCAAAAAAGGAAATGGAAGCACAGCTGATGGTTTAGAAAAGCTAATGGAATGGTGTAAAGAAAAAGGACTGAACACAGGAAGTATCACCGTAAAAGATGGAAGCGGACTATCTCGCGGAAATGCGGTAACGGCTGAGTTTATGGTGGCATTGCTTGAGAGATTGAGCAAGGAAACTTATTTCGAAGCCTTCAAGAATGGACTCCCTGTAGCTGGCCGCAGCGGCTCCATGAATCGCATGGGAAAAGGAACGAGTATCGAAGGAAAGCTTTGGGCTAAAAGCGGCTACATAGAAGGCGCTCGAGGCTACGTAGGATATGTGCTCAAAGGAGGTAGCTACACAGCCTTCTGCATGCTAGCTGAGGATTATCTCTTCAGCCCAACTGCGATGCGTTTAAAGATGGAAGAGGTTATGGTGGAGATGGGGGAGTAGACTTTGAATGGGAATTAGACGCTGACTTTGAATGGTAGTATAAGCAAAGAAGACTATTGCCTGATTACTATTGACAAATGACACATCACCACCTATAAAGTAGAATTCAACAACTTCCCACTTCCCAATAACTTATGAAAATACGGAGTGCGGCAAGTGATGTTTTGATAGATGTCTAGGTGTTCCATTCGGTGACAATCTGTGCCTAGAAAGCTCACCATGTCTTTGTCAATGAGTTGCTCAGCAATCTTTTTTACGGCCGGAGAATAATATCCGCTCAATGAGTTGATATTGACTTGAAGTAGAACTCCTTTATCAAAGATGTCCTCATATTTCTGAAAGTCGTTATGCCAAAATTGATAGCGTTCAGGATGAGCTAGGATCGGTTTATAGCCTCCCAATTGCATATTGAATACAGCCCGTGCAAGATTCTGTGGTTCTGCGATAAAAGGCATTTCGAAGAGCAGATATTTATTACCAAAACTCAGTACTTCATTACGCTCAATCAATG